>NZ_JBSGIW010000012.1:0-117199 GCF_053605265.1 Streptomyces sp. NPDC003943
GTCGAGTTGCAGACCCCAATCCGAACTGAGACCGGCTTTTTGAGATTCGCTCCGCCTCACGGCATCGCAGCTCTTTGTACCGGCCATTGTAGCACGTGTGCAGCCCAAGACATAAGGGGCATGATGACTTGACGTCGTCCCCACCTTCCTCCGAGTTGACCCCGGCGGTCTCCTGTGAGTCCCCATCACCCCGAAGGGCATGCTGGCAACACAGGACAAGGGTTGCGCTCGTTGCGGGACTTAACCCAACATCTCACGACACGAGCTGACGACAGCCATGCACCACCTGTATACCGACCACAAGGGGGCACCCATCTCTGGGTGTTTCCGGTATATGTCAAGCCTTGGTAAGGTTCTTCGCGTTGCGTCGAATTAAGCCACATGCTCCGCTGCTTGTGCGGGCCCCCGTCAATTCCTTTGAGTTTTAGCCTTGCGGCCGTACTCCCCAGGCGGGGAACTTAATGCGTTAGCTGCGGCACCGACGACGTGGAATGTCGCCAACACCTAGTTCCCAACGTTTACGGCGTGGACTACCAGGGTATCTAATCCTGTTCGCTCCCCACGCTTTCGCTCCTCAGCGTCAGTAATGGCCCAGAGATCCGCCTTCGCCACCGGTGTTCCTCCTGATATCTGCGCATTTCACCGCTACACCAGGAATTCCGATCTCCCCTACCACACTCTAGCCTGCCCGTATCGGATGCAGACCCGGGGTTAAGCCCCGGGCTTTCACACCCGACGTGACAAGCCGCCTACGAGCTCTTTACGCCCAATAATTCCGGACAACGCTTGCGCCCTACGTATTACCGCGGCTGCTGGCACGTAGTTAGCCGGCGCTTCTTCTGCAGGTACCGTCACTTTCGCTTCTTCCCTGCTGAAAGAGGTTTACAACCCGAAGGCCGTCATCCCTCACGCGGCGTCGCTGCATCAGGCTTTCGCCCATTGTGCAATATTCCCCACTGCTGCCTCCCGTAGGAGTCTGGGCCGTGTCTCAGTCCCAGTGTGGCCGGTCGCCCTCTCAGGCCGGCTACCCGTCGTCGCCTTGGTGAGCCGTTACCTCACCAACAAGCTGATAGGCCGCGGGCTCATCCTTCACCGCCGGAGCTTTCCACCGCAGGAGATGCCTCCCGCAGTCGTATCCGGTATTAGACCCCGTTTCCAGGGCTTGTCCCAGAGTGAAGGGCAGATTGCCCACGTGTTACTCACCCGTTCGCCACTAATCCACCCCGAAGGGCTTCATCGTTCGACTTGCATGTGTTAAGCACGCCGCCAGCGTTCGTCCTGAGCCAGGATCAAACTCTCCGTGAATGTTTACCGGTAATCCGGTGCAACACACACGAGAGCGGAACAGTCAGACCGGAATGTGGCCGACTGTTCACAGCGTCCTCGCTGTGCGCCTTCCTCGCGGAAGGACTTTTTCAAAGGAACCTCGACCATCCGAAGATGGACGGGGTATCAACTAATCTGGCGTTGATTTTTGGCACGCTGTTGAGTTCTCAAGGTGCGGACGCTTCCTTTGTACTCACCCTCGCGGGCTTTCCTCCGGGCGCTTCCTTCGTTTCCGACTCTATCAGATCTTTCCGATCCGATTTCCTCGGTGCTTTCCGGTCCCTTTCGACTTTCGTCGTTCCGGGCCCTTCCGGCGTTTCCGACTCTATCAGATCCTTTCGGCGTCTGATCCCCGGTCAGCGGGGTTTGTCTTTCCGGCTGTTGGGCCGTTCCGACGTCTCAAACTCTAGCGGATTTCCCCGGCGGCTCATAATCGAGTCTTCGAAATGAATTTCGGCATGCCGAAATTCGTCCCGGTGGGGAGATCGTGCGGAGTTGAGGTGCCGCATCTGCGGCGGGATGGCTGTCGAAGAACCGTTCCGGCTCCGTGACAACTCGGAGAACACTACGCACCCACAAGGGGCGTGTCAAGGGTGCCTCGGCAGCCCGAACGTCAGTCCAGGTCCGTCAGCCGGCCGCCCGCGTCCGGCTGGGTGAGCTCCACGCGCCGCAGCAGGCGGATGAGCATCTCGCCGAGAGCCCCGCGCTCCTCCGACGTCAGGTCCTGGAGGAGCTCTTCCTCGAAGTCGGTCGCCATACGCATGGCCTCCAGCCACTTCTGGCGGCCCTCGTCCGTCAGCTCGACGATCACGCGCACGCGGTTGTTCTCGTCGCGGTCGCGGGTGACCAGGCCCTCCCCCGCCATGCGGTCGATGCGGTGGGTCATGGCGGCCGGGGTCAGGCCGAGGCGCTTGGCGAGCTCGCCGGGGCCCAGGCGGTAGGGGGCGCCGGAGAGGACGAGGGTCTTGAGGACCTCCCACTCGGCGTTGCTGATGCCGAGGTCGGCGACCTGGCGGCCGTACGCCACGTTCATCCGGCGGTTCAGCCGGCCCAGGGCGGAGACCACCTTCTCGACCTGGGGGTCGAGGTCGCGGAACTCGCGCTGGTAGGCGGCGATCTGCTCGTCGAGGCTCGGCTCCTGCGGGGCCTGGGGGCCGGGCGGCGCGGGGGTGTCGGACATGCGGCGAGTATCCCACGGTGCTCGTTGGCGTTGAAGTCCTTCTATGTGTATCGTTAAGGATCGAACTTTAGGATTGAAGTCTTCAGGGTTCAGGGCTACAGCACTGAACCCGCGACCGAAGTGGGTGAGTGTGACCAAGGGGACGGGCGCCGCGATGCGCCGGATTCAGGCAGGCAGCGCGCTGAGCGCGTTCGGACTCGGCTTCACCGTGCCGTACCTCTATGTGTACGTCGCTCAGGTGCGCGATCTGGGTGCGAGCACAGCGGGTGTCGTCCTGGCCGTCTTCGCCATGGCAGCGCTCGTCGTCCTGCCCTTCAGCGGGCGGGCCATCGACCGGCGCGGGCCGGTGCCCGTACTGCTCGTGGCCTCGCTGCTGGCCGCGGCCGGCGCGCTCGGGATGGGCCTCGCGTCGTCCGTGCCCGCGGCCGTCGGCTCGGCGGCGCTGCTCGGTGCCGGTACGGCGGTGATGCAGCCGGCGCTCGCCACGATGATCGTGTGGTGCTCGACGCAGGCCACCCGGACCCGTTCCTTCGCGATGCAGTTCTTCCTGCAGAACCTCGGTCTCGGCATCGGTGGTCTCATCGGCGGCCAGCTGGTCGACACCAGCCGTCCGGACAGCTTCCTGCTGCTCTTCTCGATCGAGTCGGCGATGTTCCTGGTCCTGGCGGCGATCGTGCTGACGGTGAAGACGCCGGAGTCCCCGGCCCTTCAGGGCGCGCGGCCGGCCGGCCGCCAGGGCGGTGGGGTGCGGGCGCTGCTCGGACACAAGGCGATGGTGCAGCTGTGCGTCCTCGGCTTCGTGCTGTTCTTCGCCTGCTACGGGCAGTTCGAGTCGGGTCTCGCCGCGTACGGCACGGAGGCCGCCGGGATCGCCCCGTCGACGCTCGGTGTCGCCCTGGCCGCCAACACCGCGGTCATCGTGGTCGCCCAGTTCCTGGTGCTGAAGTTCGTCGAGCGCCGCAGGCGCACCCGGGTGATCGCGGCCGTCGGTCTGATCTGGACCGTGGCGTGGCTGTTCGCCGGGTACGCGGGCCTGGGGCACGGCAGCCAGGCGATGGCGACGGCGGCGTTCGTCTCCACGTACGCGCTGTTCGGGCTCGGTGAGGCGATGCTGTCGCCGACGGTCGCGCCGCTGGTGGCGGACCTGGCGCCGGAGTCGATGGTCGGCACGTACAACTCGGCCTTCGCCCTGGTGAAGCAGCTCGCGCTGGCCGTCGGTCCGGCGGTCGGCGGGCCCATGGGGGCGTCGCTGCACGGGCCGTACATCCTGACCTTCGTGCTGTTCTCGCTCGGGATCACCTTCCTGGCGGTCCGGCTGGGCAGGCAGCTCACGCCGGTGCAGAACCAGCCGTCGCTCGCCGTCAGGCCGTCGCGCGTGGTGGCCCAGCACCAGCCGGCCGCGAAGGAGACCGCGGCCGCCTGACCCGTACCGCCTGCCCGTACCGCCCTAGCGCGTGTCCGGCAGGGCGAACTCGCACCACACCGCTTTGCCGCCGCCCGGAGTGCGGCGGCTTCCCCAGGACGAGGCGATCGTCGCGATGATCGAGATTCCGCGACCCGCCTCGTCCTCCGTTTCCGCCCTGCGGCGGCGCGGCAGATGGTCGTCGCCGTCCGTCACCTCGATGATCAGGCGGCGGTCGGTGCGCCGGAGCCGCAGCCGCATGGGCGGGGTGCCGTGCTGGAGTGAGTTCGCCACCAGCTCGCTGGTGGCGAGGACGCCGAGGTCGCGCAGCTCGACCGGGAAGCGCCAGCTGGCGAGGACGCCGGAGGCGAAGGCCCGCGCGCGGGGGGCGGCCTCGACGCCGCCGATGAGTTCCAGGGCCGCGTTGTGGAAGAGCTCGGCGTCGGCGCCCTTGCGGGCCGGGTGCTGGAGGACGAGGACGGCGACGTCGTCGTCGTGTTCGGCGGTGACGCCGAGGGAGCGGAGCAGCCGGTCGCAGACGACCTGGGGGCTGCCGGTGGCGCCGGAGAGGGCGCGCTCCAGGGCGGAGACGCCTTCGTCGATGTCCTCGCGGCGGCGCTCGACCAGGCCGTCGGTGTAGAGGACGGCGGTGGAGCCGGGCGGCAGGGCGATGGAACCGGAGGTGTGCAGCCAGCCGCCGGTGCCGAGCGGCGGGCCCGTGGGGTCCTCGGCGCGGCGGACGGTGCCGTCCTCGTCGCGGACGAGGATCGGGAGGTGGCCGGCGGAGGCGTAGACGAGCTTGCCCTCGTTGGGGTCGTGGACGGCGTAGACGCAGGTGGCGATCTGGCTGGCGTCGATCTCGGCGGCGAGGCCGTCGAGGAGCTGGAGCACCTCGTGCGGCGGCAGGTCGAGGCGGGCGTAGGCGCGGACGGCGGTGCGGAGCTGGCCCATGACGGCGGCGGCGCGGACGCCGCGGCCCATGACGTCGCCGATGACGAGGGCGGTGCGGCCGGCGCCGAGGGTGATGACGTCGTACCAGTCGCCGCCGACGGCGGCGTCGGTGCCGCCGGGCTGGTAGGTGGCGGCGACGCGGAGGTCGTCGGGCTGTTCCAGCTCCTGCGGGAGCAGGGAGCGCTGGAGGGTGACGGCGGCCTCGCGGTGCCGGCGCTCGCTGGCCCGGAGCCGCTCGGCCGCCTCGGCGTGGTCGGTGACGTCGGCGGCGTGCACGAGGACGCCGCCGTCGGCGAGGTGCGGGCTCTCCACGGGCAGGCAGGTGACGGTGAAGGAGCCGCCGTCCTGGGTGCGGCGGGACTTCACGGTGCGGGGCTTGCCGCTGCGCAGGACCTGGTCGAGGAGCGGCAGCAGGCCGAGCTCCTCGGCCTCGGGGCAGCTGTCGGCGACTCTGGTGCCGGCGGTGCGGGCGCCGAAGGCGGCGACGTACGCCTCGTTGACGTACGCGATGCGGTGCTCCCTGCCGTACACGAGCGCGACCAGGCCGGGGAGGCGGCCGACGATCTCCCGGACGGTGAAGTCCTCCAGGGCGGGTACGTCGGCGGCGACGTCGGCGATGTCGGCGACGTCGGGGTCTCCGGCGAGGTGCTCCGGCCGGGGCCCGTACTCACCGCGGGCCGCGGGCACGGAGCCTTCGGTTCCGCGGGCCGCCGCGCGACGCTGCGTACCGGGGAGCCGGGCGCTCCAACGGGTGAAGTTCACGGATCTGTATGCCTCGTGGTGTCGTTGCCGTGCAGAGTCACTCTGTGCAGGTGTGAGCCCACCTATGGTCACACGTCCAGTGTGGACGAGTGCACTGACAGTGATGTCAGGCGGAGGACTCGCCCTCCTGGGCGGGCTTGGCCGGGGGTGGGGGCGCGGCGGCCTGTTCGAATTCGGCGCGCGGGTGCTCCAGGGAGCCGAGGGAGACGATCTCGCGCTTGAAGAGACCGGACAGGGTCCATTCGGCGAGGACGCGGGCCTTGCGGTTGAAGGTGGGGACCCGGCTGAGGTGGTAGGTGCGGTGCATGAACCAGGCGGGGTACCCCTTGAGTTTGCGCCCGTAGACGTGGGCGACGCCCTTGTGCAGGCCGAGGGAGGCGACGGAGCCGACATAGGCGTGCCGGTATTCCTTGAGCGGCTGTCCGCGCAGGGCGGCGGCGACGTTCTCGGCGAGCACCTTGGTCTGGCGGAGGGCGTGCTGGGCGTTGGGGGCGCAGTCGGTGCCGGGCGGGTCGACGGTGACGTCGGGGACGGCGGCGGCGTCGCCGGCGGCCCAGGCGTGTTCGACCCCGGCGACGGCGAGCTGCGCGGTGCAGCGGATGCGGCCCTGTTCGGTGCGGGGCAGGTCGGTGGCGGCGACGAGCGGCGCGGGTCTGACGCCGGCGGTCCAGACGACGGTACGGGTGGGCAGGCGGGTGCCGTCGCTGAGGACGGCGACCCGGTTCTCGCAGGAGTCGAGGCGGGTGCCGAGGCGGACGTCGATGTTCCGGCCGCGCAGCTCGCGGATGGCGTAGCGGCCCATCTCCTCGCCGACCTCGGGCAGGATCCGGTCGGACGCCTCGACGAGGACCCAGCGCAGGTCCTCGGGCTTGATGTTGTGGTAGTAGCGGGCGGCGTAACGGGCCATGTCCTCGAGTTCGGCGAGCGCTTCGACGCCGGCGTAGCCGCCGCCGACGAAGACGAAGGTGAGGGCGGCGTCGCGGATGGCCGGGTCGCGGGTGGAGGACGCGATGTCCATCTGCTCGATGACGTGGTTGCGCAGGCCGATGGCCTCCTCGACGGTCTTGAAGCCGATGCCGTGGTCGGCGAGGCCGGGGACCGGGAGGGCACGGGAGACCGAGCCGGGGGCGATGACCAGCTCGTCGTAGCGCAGCTGCACGTGCCCGGCGCCCTCCTCCTCGGTGGCGAGGGTGGAGAGGGTCGCGGTGCGCTTGGCGTGGTCGACGGCGTGGACCTCGCCGATGACGATGCGGCAGCGGTCGAGGACCCGGCGGAGCGGGACGACGACATGGCGCGGGGAGATGGAGCCGGCCGCGGCCTCGGGCAGGAACGGCTGGTACGTCATGTACGGGTCGGGCGTGACCACCGTGATCTCGGCCGTGCGGTCGCGGAGCTCGGCCTTGAGCTGCCGCTGGAGGCGCAGCGCGGTGTACATCCCGACGTAGCCACCGCCGACAACGAGAATGCGCACAGGTTCGGTCACTGTCCCATGAGGCAACGTCGTCCGGGGTTTGTCCACAGGCCCGGCAAATTGTGTGACCGGAGGGGTACGGAGGCGCGGGGTGGCGAATCCACCGGTCGTACGGTAGAACGCGCAGGTCAGGGTGGGGGTGGCTCGTGTGACCTGGGACCGGAATCGGGAGGGTTCCGGTCCTTGCTCCGATCGGGGGGCGCACCGTACGGAACTGCCCCTTCTGAATTGACCCCGACTCAACTATGTTCGTACTTCGTCGGGGTGTCGGATCGCCGCGCGCGGACCGCACGCGCGGCACGGTCGGACCCCCGTGTCAGGGCGGGGAGTCTCCGGGGGGAGACATCATGAGCGGGGGAACGCTTATGCAGATTCAGGATTCGTACGGGCAGGTCCGTACGGCGCAGTCGGCGCCGAACGGCCGGTCCGCGCCGCTGCGCGTGGACGCGCAGCGCAATCTGGAGCACGTGCTGCGCGCCGCGCGCGAGGTGTTCGGCGAGCTCGGTTACGGGGCTCCGATGGAGGACGTGGCGCGCCGCGCCCGGGTCGGTGTCGGCACCGTGTACCGCCGTTTCCCCAGCAAGGACGTGCTGGTCCGGCGGATAGCCGAGGAGGAGACGGCGCGGCTCACGGAGCAGGCGCGCACGGCGCTCGGCCAGGAGGACGAGCCGTGGTCGGCGCTGTCCCGGTTCCTGCGCACCTCCGTCGCCTCGGGCGCCGGCCGGCTGCTGCCGCCGCAGGTGCTGCGGGTGGGCGTGGACGAGGTGCTGCTGCCGACCGGTCCGTCGGCCGAGGACGCGGCGCGGGTTCCGCAGCAGCGCGAGGCCGTGGGCGTCGCGGGCACCGTGGGCCTGGCCGTCGCGGCCGGCTTCGGTGAGAAAGGCGACGCGCGGGTCGTCGCGCCGCGTGCGGTGCCGGCGGCCGAGCAGGACGACGCGGGGGCCGCGGAGCTCCTCGAGGTCGTGGGCCGGCTGGTGGACCGGGCGCGCGAGGCCGGTGAGCTGCGGACGGACGTGACGGTGTCCGACGTCCTGCTCGTGATAGCCACGGCGGCGCCGGCGCTGCCGGACGCCGCGCAGCAGGCGGCGGCTTCGGCCCGGCTGCTCGACATCCTGCTCGAGGGGCTGCGTTCGCGGTAGCGGCCCCTGGGCGGGCACGGTTCTCGACGGCCCGGGCGGGCCGTCGAGCATGACACGAACGGATGAGCGGTTACGCCCGGACGCGCCAAGTCGCCCCGGACGAGTGGTAAGTGGACGCGAGGGCTCGGCGTGCCCGCGCTCTGTGGCAGGCTTGGCCGTTGTTCGGGTCCGAGCGTGCATACGGGGGCTTCCGCGATGAGCGGTGACAGTCGGGACGAGACGTCGGCCGCCGCCGGCACCACGGAACCCGGCGGGCTGCCCGCTGGGCAGGTGCCGAGCCAGGGCGGACCGTCGGGCGCGTCCGGGACCGTGGCCGGGGCCGGATCCGCTGGCGCCGGGGCCGCTGGCGCCGGGGTCGCCGAACCGAGCGTGCCGCAGCAGCGCGAGGGCGGCTCCGCGGCGCATCTCGCGGGCGACGAGGCCGAGTCCGGTTCCGTACTGCCGCCGCCGTTCGATCTGCCGCCGTCCGACGCCGAGCTCGTGCAGCGCATGCGGGAGGGCGACGACAGCTCCTACGAGGAGCTGTTCCGCCGGCACTCCGAGGCCGTCCGCCGCTACGCCCGTTCCTGCTGCCGGGACGCCGACACCGCCGACGACCTGACGGCGGAGGTCTTCGCGAGCACCCTGCAGGCGGTACGGCGCGGGGCCGGGCCCGAACAGGCCGTGCGCGCCTATCTGCTGACCTCGGTCCGGCGCGTCGCCGCCAGCTGGACCCGCACCCAGAAGCGCGAGCAGCTGGTCGAGGACTTCGCGGTGTTCGCCGAGGACGCCGCCCGCGCGTCCGAGGTGTCCGACGGAACCGCGACGTTCGCGGGACTCGATCTGGGCGCCGACGTGCTCGCCATGCACGACGCCGAACAGTCCCTCGCCATGCAGGCGTTCCGGTCACTGCCGGAGCGCTGGCAGGCCGTCCTGTGGCACACCACCGTCGAGGAGGAGTCGCCGAGCGAGGTCGCCCCGCTGTTCGGCCTCACCGCCAACGCCACCGCCGTGCTCGCCAGCCGGGCCCGCGAGGGACTCAAGCAGGCGTATCTCCAGGCCCATGTCAGCCAGTCGCTCACCTCGGGCGGCGACTGCGCCCGCTATGCCGACCGGCTCGGCGCGTTCGCGCGCGGCGGGCTGCGGATGCGGGCCGAACGGGGACTGCGCAAACACCTGGACGAGTGCGCGAAGTGCCGGCTCGCCGCCGGTGAACTGGCGCATGTGAACGCCGGGATCCCCGCGCTGCTGCCGGTCGCCGTCATCGGCTGGTTCGCCGCCGGTTACTCGCTCAAGGCGGCCGGAGTCGTCGCGGGCGGGGTCGCCGGTGCGGGCGCGGCCGGCGCCGCCGCCGCGGCCACCGGCGCGGGCGCCACGACCGGCACCGCCGGGGCCTCGTCGGCCGCCGCCGAGGGCCTGGGCATCCCGGCGAAGGCGGGCCTCGCCGCCGTCGCCGCGGTCGCCGCGACCGCCGGTCTGGTGTGGGCGCTGACCGGCTCCGACCCGGAACCGGTCGCCAAGCCGACGCCTTCGCCCACGGTCGTCGCGCCCGTCCAGGCGCAGCCGCCCGCGCCGAAGCCGGTGCCCAGGCCCAGCAAGCCGGCGCCGCCGCCGGTCCAGGCCGCGCCGACACCGCCCGCGCCGAAGCCGACTCCGACGCCGAGCGCGAAGCCCAGCCCCCGGCCGACGCCGTCACCGACACCGGCGCCCAAGCCCAAGGCGACGCCCCGGCCCACCCCGTCCAGGACCACGCCCCAGCCGGTGCCGGCACCGGCCTCGTACCAGCTCAGCGAGCTGCAGTACGGGATCGCCGGCGACGGCACCAAGCCGGAGGTCGACCTGGCGCACAGCAGCTGGATGTGGCAGCGCTCCGGCCTGTCGATGAACGGCACCCGCTACGCACACGGGGTGAGCGTGCACGCCCCGTCCTCGCTGTTCGTCGACCTCAACCGGCAGTGCAACAGCTACGACGCGCTCGTCGGCGTCGACGACATCACCGTCCCGCTGCCCGGCCCGGCCGGGGTGCGCTTCTCGGTGTACGCGGACGGGGAACGGCTGTGGCGCTCGGCCGTGGTCCGTCCCGGTGACGCGCCGCTCCCGGTGCACGTCGGCCTCTCCGGCCGGCACACGCTGCGCCTCGTGGTCGAGCAGCACACACCGTTCGGCCACGCGGTGCTCGCGGACTGGGCGAACTCCCGGATCAGCTGCTCGTGACGGGACCGGGCCGCGGCCTCAGCCGCCGTCCCGTATGTGCTCCGGCGTCCCGTACGGCTCCGCGAGCGCCAGGAGCTCGTCGAGGGTGAGGTCGCGGCCGGCCGTCCGCGCCGCCTCACAGGCCGCCGCGTCCAGACCGGCGCGGGTCAGGGCCGTGACGGTCTCGGCCTCCCGGCGCTCCGGCTCGGCGCGGGGTATGCCGGCCCGCCAGGTGTCGGCGGCGGCCAGCGCGCTGACGGCGGGGGCGAGTTCGCCGCCCAGGGCCAGCGCGACGGCCAGCCCCTCGGCGAGGGCGACGGTGACGAACTCGGCGCACTGCCCGTCCCTGGCTGTGCGAAGTGCCTCGACGGCCCGGCCGACGGCCGCCGCACCGGCGCCCTCGTGGGCCTCGATCCGGGCGGTGAGGCCCTGCGCGGCGGCGACGAAGTGCGGCGGCGGAGTGCCGCCCTCCATCAGCGCGCCGCCGGCCTCGGCATGCCGGCGGGCGGCGGCCACGTCCCCTTCGTGCAGCGCGACCCAGGCCCGCAGGAAGTCGATGTACGTCTGCGCGTCGGCGACGTGGTGGCGCCGGCCCTCCGCTTCCGCCTCGTCCAGGCCGGCCCTGGCGTCCGCCGTGCGGCCGTCTCGCCAGTCGAGCTCGGCGAGCCGGGCGAGGAGGAACGGCGCCTCGGCGTGCGCGCCGACCTCGCGGGCGAGGGCGAGCGCCTCCACGTACGCCTCGCGGGCCGCCTCGTGCCGGCCGCGCATGATGTTGGCCTCGCCCGCGGCGCTGGCGACCTGGGCACGCATCCAGCGGTCGCCGACCCGGCGGGAGAGCACGAGCAGCTCGGCGAGGTCCTCGTCGACGTCGGGCATGCCCCCGGGCATGTCGACGGCCATGTGGGCGCGGAACATCAGCACCACGCCGGTCTCCCAGTCGCTGCCGTGGCGGCGGCAGCCGGCGACGGCGTTGTCGAGCAGGGTGCGTATGTCGACGGGGTGCTGGTCGAAGACCGCGATGAACGGCCAGAGCAGGCCGGGGAAGCGGGCGGACTCGGGGCCGGGGTCGGTGGAGAACGCGGTGAGGACCCGGGCGCGGACGGCCGTGGCCTCCGGGTCGTCGCGGAAGGCCCTGCCGTTCTGGTTCTCCGCGGCGAGGAAGAAGTGGAGCATGCGCAGGTGCATGCGGGGCCAGAAGCGGGGATCGGCCGGGTCCTCGGGGTCCTCGCCGAGCGGCAGGACGCGCTCCACCCAGGACATGCCCTCGGGGCGGTAGTTGCGCAGCCACCAGAACCAGCCCATGGCGAAGACGAGCCGCAGGGCGACGGCCTCGTCCGGGTCGGTGAGCGTGGTGCGGTGCAGGGCCGCGCGGATGTTGTCGAGGTCGCGCTCGACGCGGGCGATCCAGGGGAGCTGGGCGCCGGAGCGCAGCAGCGGTTCGGCGCGCTCGGCGAAGGCGGTGAAGTGCGCGGTGTGGGCGGCCTCGGCGGCGGCGCGCAGCTCCGGGGTCTCGGCGGCGCGCTCCACGGCGTACTCGTGGATGGTCTCCAGGAGGCGGTAGCGCATCTCGCCGTCGTCGGTGGGGGTGGCGACGACGAGGGACTTGTCGACGAGGGCGCCGAGGACGTCGGCGGTGCCGTACGGGGCCGGGCTGAGGGCCTCGGCGGCGGCGAGGTCCCAGCCGCCGGCGAAGACGGACGCCTGGCGCAGCAGATCGCGCTCCTCCGCTTCGAGCAGCTCCCAGGACCAGTCGACGACCGCGCGGAGGGTCTGCTGGCGGGGCAGCACGGTGCGGGAGCCGGAGGTGAGGAGGAGAAAGCGGTCGTCGAGGCGGTCGGCGATCTGGCGCGGGGTGAGCAGCCGCAGCCGGGCGGCGGCGAGCTCGATGGCGAGCGGCAGGCCGTCGAGCCGGCGGCAGATCTCCTCGACGGCGCGCGTGTCCTCGTCGGTGGCCTCCGCGCGGAAGTCGGGGCGGACGGCGCGGGCGCGCTCGGTGAAGAGCCGGTGGGCGGGGGGCGGCGGGAGGGGCTCGACGGGGCGGACGGATTCGCCCGGGACGCCGAGGGGTTCCCGGCTGGTGGCGAGGATCCGCAGGCCGGGGCAGCGGGTGAGGAGGGTCTCGGCGAGCGCGGCGGCGGTCCCGATGACGTGCTCGCAGTTGTCGAGGACGAGGAGCAGCGGGCGGCGGGCCAGGTGCTCGACGAGATGCGCGGTCGGGTCGTCCTGGAGGGGCACGCCGTCGCGGGTGATCAGGTTCGTCTCGCGCAGCCGGAGCGCGGAGAGCACGGCGCCGGGTACGGCCTCGGGGTCGTCGAGCGGAGCGAGCTCGGCGATCCAGGCGGCCGCGCCGACGGCCTGCCGCGCGGCCTCCTCTGCGAGCCGCGTCTTCCCCGACCCACCGGGCCCGGTGAGCGTGACGAGCCGGGAGCGCTCCAGATCGGCCCGAAGCGCGACGAGATCGGGCTCGCGCCCGACGAAGGACGTGAGCCGGGGACGGATGTTGCCGACCTCGGGGGCGGGGGTGGCGAGGTCGGCAGGGGTGGTCGGGGCGGCTGACGAGGAGGCGTCCGCGAAGGCACCCCGGTGGGCCGGCGCAGCCGTGCCGGACCCGCCGGCCGGGGCGGCCGAGGTGGTCGGAACAGACCAACCACCGGGGGCGGGAGGGCCGGCCGGGCCGGCTGACGTGGCCGCACCCGTGGAGGCATCCCGGGCGGCTGGGCCGGCCATGCCGGACCAACCGGCCGGGGCGGCCGGGCCTGAGGCCTCCGCAGGCGCCGGCCTGACGGCCGGGGCTGCGGCGGGCCTGGCCGGGTCGGCATGGGCCACCTGCTCGGCGGAGCCGGCGGGTGCCGCCGGATCGGACCAGCGTGCCGAGCCGGCGGGATGGCCGGGGACGGCGGGATCGGACCAGCCTGCCGAGCCGACCGGATGGCCGGGGACAGCCGGATCGGACCAGCCTGCCGAGCCGACCGGATGGCCGGGGACCGCGGGATCGGACCAGCCTGCCTGGGCGGCCGGGCCGACGGTGGTTGCCCAGTCGACAGGGGCGGCCGGGCCAGGTCGACCGGCCGGGCCGGCGGGAGCCGGGCGGGCCGAGGGACGGGTCTGGCCGTGGCCCGCGAGGAGTTCCGCGTGCAGAGCCGCGAGTTCGGGCCCCGGATCGGTGCCGAGTCCGTCGGCGAGGGTGCGGCGGGTCTCCTCGTACGCGGCGAGGGCGTCGGCCGGGCGGCCCTCGGCACGCAGGGCGCGGATCAGCTGGGCGTGGAAGGTCTCGTCGTACGGATACGCGCCGGTGAGCTCGGTCAGCTCCGGCACGAGCCCCGCGGTGGCGCCGCGCCGCAGGTCCGCCTCGATGCGCTGCCGGAGCGCGGCGAGCCGCTGCGCCTCGGGGCGGACGCCCGCGTGCTCGGGCAGATCGGCGAGCGCGGGTCCCCGGAACAGCGCGAGGGCGGTGCGGAGGAGTCCGGCCGCGGTCTCCGGGTCGCCGGCCGCGAGCCGGGCGCCCGCGTCCCGTACCCGCGCCTCGAACACGTACAGATCGATGTCCGCGGGCCCCGCCACCAGCCGGTACCCGCCCGGCACCGACGCCACCGCGTCCTTCCCGAGCACCCGCCGCAGCCGCCCGACCAGCGCCTGCAGCGCCGCCTGCGCCTCCAGCGGCGGCTCGTCCTCGTAGACGTCGTCGACCAGCTCCCCGACCGACACGGTCCGTCCGCCGCGCACCGCGAGCGCGGCGAGCAGCGCCCGCAGCCGGGCCCCGCCGAGGGGCAGGGAGGCGCCGGTGGAGTCGAGGGCGGCCGTGGTGCCGAGGATGAGGTAACGCACCCGGCCATTGTCGCGGGCCGGGGTGGCCAGCGCCTCGGGGTTTCCGTCGGGGTTTTCCCGGAGCCGAACGAACCGGGCACCCGCCCCCCTCACGCCATCAGCGACCGCCCCGCCGGGATCAGCGGTCCCGGCACCGCCCGGTGCCGTGGTGCGGCCGTGCCCGTCCAGCAGGAGCCGCGGCGGGTGAGGAGGCGGCGGAGCCAGAGTTCGGTGGAGACGAGGTCGGCGAGGCCGTCGAGGGGGAGCGGGGCGCCGTCGGCGGCGGCGAGGAGGGCGTCGCGGACGACGCGGGCCTCGATGAGGCCGGCGTCGGCGAGGAGGGGCGCGTCGAAGAGGGCGAGGAGGTGCGGGAGCGCGGCGCGCAGGCCGGCGCGGGTGGCGGCGGCCGGGACGGCGGGGTGGGGGGCGCCCCAGCCGGGCGGGAGGTCGTGGATGCCGGCGCCCGCGAGGACGGTGCGCAGGACTCCGGCGCGGGCGTCGGGCTGGACCCGGAGCGATTCGGGGAGATCGCGGCAGGCCCGTACCACCTGGTTGTCGAGGAACGGGGCGTGCAGCCGCTGGCCGCGGATCTCGGCGGCCTGTTCGAGGACCCGGTGGTCGGCGGCGGCCCGCGCGAGGGCGGCACGCGCGCGGGCGTCGCCCGGGCGCTGTACGGAGGCGGGCAACGTCGCGGCCCGGTTGAGGCGAACCGATACTTCGGCGAGCGCCTCCCCGGTCAGCCAGCGCGCCGCGGGACCCGGCCGGGACCAGGTGAGCGCGGACAGTGAGGCCTCCAGGGGGCCGTGGGCCCCGGCGGGCACCCGGTTGGCCTCAAGGACGCGGGTGGCGGCGGCCTCCAGGCCGGTGCGGTACGGCGTACGGGCCAGCCGCCGCGCCGCCCGGTACACCTGGAGGGGGACCAGAAGAGCCCCCGCCGACGGGCCGCTGGCCTTGGCGAGCGCGGTCACCGGGCGCACCAGGGAGCGGCGCCGGCGGTCCATCAGGAGGTCGGCGAGGCGCGCCGGGTGGGCGTCCAGGACCTGGCGGGCGCCGAAGCCGGTGAAGTGGTCGGCGCTGCCGGCCGCGAGCCGCCGCCGGTGCCGTTCGGCCGACACCAGGGACGGGCCCGGCTCGTCGGTCAGCGGTCCGTCGAGGTCCGCGTACGGCAGCGCCTCATCGCCGGCCGCGACGACCACGTGGTGCAGCCGCGGGTTGGCGGCGATCTCGCGGGCGCGGACCAGTTCGTCCTGGCTCTCCGGGCTGCCGGGTCCGGCCAGGTCGTTGAAGGTGACGGCGAGCAGCCGCTCCCCCGCGCCCGTGCCGTGGCCGAGGATCGTGCCGGGCACGCCGGGCAGCCCGGCCGCGAGCAGGGCGAGGGTGCCGGAGGCGCTGCCGCCGGACAGGTCGGCGCCGATGCCGGGCGCGGGGGCGCCGCCGCGGGCCGCGCGCCGGTCGGCGGGCCCCATGCCGGGCACCGGGCCGGGGTCGGGCAGCGGGACCTCGGGGGCGTGCCGGGGCGCGGTGAGCCGGGCCCGTACGGCCTCGACGAGCGCGTCCCGTACGGCCTCGACGGCCTGCTTCGGGTCGGCCTCGGGCGCGGCGACGGCGAGCGAGGAGACCGTCTCGTAGCCGGTGATCTCGCGCGAGCCCTCGCGCAGGATGAGCGCATGGCCGGGCGGCACCCGGCGCACGCCCTCGTAGGGGGTGGAGTCGCGCAGCGCCTCGGGGGTCTCGGGGCAGGCGAGCAGGGCGGCGAGGTGGCCGATGTCGAGCTGGGCCTCGGCGAGGTCGGCGAGCGGCAGCGCTGCCGTGGCATAGGCCGTGCCGCCGGCCCAGGGGGTGTGGAACACCGGGCGGGCGCCCGCGAGATCACCGGTGACGGTGATGCGGCGGCCGACCTTGACGACGGCGGTGTAGCTGCCGGGCCACGCGGTCATATGCCGCAGTGCGCCCCCGCGCGCGGTCAGCAGGCCGCGCCGCAGCTCGTCGTCGCTCGCGGCGCAGCAGCCGAGCACGGCGAGCCGGGTGTGCGTGTCGACGTCGAGCAGCCGTACCTCGTCGGGGCGCCAGTCGCCGACCGCCCACAGCGGATCCGGGTCGCCCCACAGGAGTTGCGCGCCCACCGGGTGCACCGTGCGCCCCTCGGCGGGGTCGCCGACGGCCCCGGCCGAGCCCGGCATCGCCGTATAGGAGCTGCTTGCGTCCCTCGTGCCGAAGCGCGCGGCGACACTGCTCCAGCCCACCAGCCACCGCATCGCCGCCTCCACAAAGGTCGAGTGGAGGACATGCTGCCATGACAACGGCGCACGGGGGGTGTCACCGGGGGCATCGCGCCACACGCGAATGCGCCCCTGGCATGGGCCAGTTGGAGCCGGCCCCTACGGGGTCGCCTTTCGGCCATTCTCAACCCCGCGGCGGGGCAGCGGGTTTGCCCGTGGTTCTCCGGCAGTCCGGGAGGCGGTCGCCTCCCGGAGCCGCCCGCCGCCCGCGGGGAATGGGGCGACGGTGTCCCCCAGCCCACCGGACCCGGACATCGGTCCTCGGCCAAGTGGGCCGACCCACGCAGCACTCATGGAAGCGCTCCCCCACCGCCCCGGCGAGAGCGCACGGGCGGGCGCACGGCCACACGGCGGGTGCACGAGCGGCGCCGGCCCGCCCCCCGGTCATCCCATCCCACAACAATCTCGCCATACGGAACACCGCCCCTTAACGGTCGGGATCCGGCGAACTACGCTGTGCTCACGAATGCCGCACGCCTATGCCCGGCGTTGTGCCCGGCGTCGCGGCGGCCGTCCGGGTTCCGGGTGTCGTGTCGAGGGGTGGCGTCATGTCCAGGGAGCAACGCGGGCCGAACGAAAAGCTCGGCACGGTTCTCGCCCTCGCGGGAATCAGCAATGCCGGGCTCGCCCGGCGCGTCAACGACCTCGGCGCACAGCGGGGACTGACACTTCGCTACGACAAGACGTCGGTGGCCCGCTGGGTGTCCAAGGGCATGGTGCCGCAGGGCGCCGCCCCGCATCTGATCGCCGCCGCCATCGGCCAGAAGCTCGGCCGGCCCGTGCCGCTGCACGAGATCGGGCTCGCCGACGCCGACCCGGCGCCCGAGGTGGGGCTCGCCTTCCCGCGTGACGTCGGCGAGGCGGTCCGCTCGGCCACCGAGCTGTACCGGCTGGATCTCGCCGGTCGGCGGGGCGGCGGCGGCATCTGGCAGTCGCTCGCCGGCTCCTTCGCGGTCAGCGCCTACGCGACGCCCGCCTCGCGCTGGCTGATCACCCCCGCCGACCCGTCGGTGGAGCGGCTCGCCCCGCGCCCCGCGGCGCCGGGGACGGCGGGCATCGCAGGCGGGGAGATCGCCGACCACGCGCGCGTGGGGCACAGCGACGTCGCCAAGCTGCGCGAGGCCGCCGAGGACGCCCGCCGCTGGGACTCCAAGTACGGCGGCGGCGACTGGCGCTCCTCGATGGTCCCCGAGTGCTTACGGGTCGACGCCGCGCCGCTGCTGCTCGGCTCCTACTCGGACGAGGTCGGCCGCGCCCTGTTCGGCGCGACCGCCGAGCTGACCCGGCTGGCCGGCTGGATGGCCTTCGACACCGGCCAGCAGGAGGCCGCCCAGCGCTACTACATCCAGGCGCTGCGGCTCGCCCGCGCCGCCGCCGACGTGCCGCTGGGCGGCTACGTCCTCGCCTCCATGTCGCTCCAGGCGACCTACCGGGGCTTCGCCGACGAGGGCGTCGACCTCGCGCAGGCCGCCCTGGAGCGCAACCGGGGCCTGGCCACCGCCCGCACCATGTCCTTCTTCCGGCTCGTCGAGGCCCGGGCGCACGCCAAGGCCGGCGACCAGGCGGCCGCCGCCGCCTCGCTCAAGGCCGCCGAGGGCTGGCTGGAGCGGTCCCGGGCCGGCGACGCCGACCCGAGCTGGCTGGGCTTCTACTCGTACGACCGCTTCTGCGCCGACGCCGCCGAGTGCTACCGCGACCTGAAGCTGCCCCGGCAGGTGCGCCGCTTCACCGAGCAGGCACTGTCCCGGCCGACCGAGGAGTACGTGCGCTCGCACGGGCTGCGGCTCGTGGTGTCGGCGGTCGCCGAGCTGGAGTCGGGCAACCTGGACGCGGCGTGCGCCGCCGGCACCCGTGCGGTCGAGGTGGCCGGGCGGATCTCCTCGGCCCGGACCACCGAGTACGTACGGGACCTGCTGCACCGGCTCGAACCGTACGGCGACGAGCCGCGCGTCATGGAGCTGCGGGAACGGGCCCGGCCGCTCCTCGTGGCCCCGGCGTGACGGGGCGGTGACGGGCATGACGCGCGCCATGACGGGGCGTGACGCGCGTCCCACACGGTGAGCGGTTTAGCCCGGTTGTCAGTGGGCCAGTGCACTATCAGGGGTGGGAGGTGGCGCTGGTGTCCGTGTCGGACCGCTTTGACTGTGACGTGCTCGTGATCGGCGGCGGAATCGTCGGCCTGTCGACGGCGTACGCGATCACGCGTGCCGCGCCGGGCACCCGCGTCACGGTCCTGGAGAAGGAGCACGCCCCGGCGCGCCACCAGACCGGGCGGAACAGCGGAGTGATCCACAGCGGGATCTACTACAAGCCGGGCTCCCTCAAGGCCCGCTTCGCGGTCGAGGGCGCGGCCGAGATGGTCAAGTTCTGCGCGGAGTACGGCATCGCCCACGAGGTCACGGGAAAGCTGATCGTCGCCACCGGGCGCGAGGAGCTGCCCCGGCTGCACGCCCTCGTGCAGCGCGGCAGGGAGAACGGGATCCCGGTGCGCGAGCTGGGCCCGGCGCAGATCAGCGAGTACGAGCCGCGGGTGCGCGGCGTGGCCGCGATCCACGTGGGCACGACCGGGATCGTCGACTACGGGCAGGTGGCGGCCAAGCTCGCCGAGGCGTCCGGGGCGACCATCCTGTACGGCTCGGCGGTCACCGCGATCGACCGGCGCCCCTGGGGCGTGGCGGTGCGCACGGCGGCCGGGCGCGTGGTGCGCGGGCGGGTCCTGGTGAACTGCGCGGGGCTGCACTGCGACCGGGTGGCCCGGCTCGCGGGCGACGACCCGGAGATGCGGATCGTCCCCTTCCGGGGGGAGTACTACGAGCTGGCCGACCCGTCCCTGGTCCGCGGCCTGGTCTATCCGGTGCCGGACCCGGCCTTCCCGTTCCTCGGCGTCCACCTCACCCGGGGCATCGACGGCGGCGTGCACGTCGGGCCGAACGCGGTCCCGGCGCTCGCCCGCGAGGGATACGGCTGGTCGGTCGTCCGCCCGCGCGACCTGGCGGGCACCCTCGCCTGGCCCGGCAGCTGGGCGATAGCGCGGCAGCACTGGCGGTACGGGGCGGGCGAGCTGCACCGCTCGCTGTCCAAGCGCGCCTTCACCGAGGCGGTACGGCGGATGCTGCCGCTCGTCGAGGAGCGCGACCTGCGGCGGGCGAAGCCGGGCGTGCGGGCGCAGGCGGTGCTGAAGGACGGGACGCTGGTGGACGACTTCCTGATCCGCGAGGCCGAGCGGACGGTGCACATCCTCAACGCGCCCTCGCCGGCGGCGACGGCCTCGCTGCCGATCGGCCGCGAGGTGGCGAGCCGGGCCCTGGCCCAGCTGTAGCGGCCCGACGCGTTCGGCGCACCGCCCCGTAGAATCGGGGCATTGTGTCTGAGCAGCCTGAGAACTCCCCCACCATCTCCGTCGAGCAGCCCGTCGCGCGCCGGGGCAGCCGGATGTTCGCGCCGGGTGAGGGGCCCGCGCCCGATCCGGCGGGCTCGCACTTCGAGCGGCGGATCCGCAGCTTCCAGCCGCGCCGCAGCCGGGTCACGGCCGGACAGGCCGAGGCCATGCTGAAGCGCTGGCCGGACTGGGGGCTCGACATCGACGGCTCGCGCAAGCTCGACCTGGACGAGATGTTCGGCGGGCTTCCGGTCGTCCTGGAGATCGGCTTCGGCATGGGCGAGGCCACCGCGCAGATGGCCGCCGCCGACCCCGGCACCGGCATCCTCGCCGTGGACGTGCACACCCCCGGCCAGGGCAATCTGCTCGGGCTCGCCGACCGCGGCGGGCTCACCAACGTGCGGGTCGCCAACGGCGACGCGATCATCCTGCTGCGCGAGATGCTGCCGCTGGAGTCCCTCACCGGCTGCCGGGTCTACTTCCCGGACCCGTGGCCGAAGAAGCGCCACCACAAGCGCCGGCTGATCCAGCCCGACTTCCTCACCCTGCTCGCCCCCCGGCTGAAGAAGGGCGGGCTGCTGCACTGCGCCACGGACTGGGAGCCGTACGCGGAGCAGATGCTGGAGGTGCTCAGTGCGCACCCCGACTTCGCGAACACCCAGGCCGACGGCGGTTACGCGCCCCGGCCCGGCTTCCGGCCGCTGACCCGCTTCGAAGGGCAGGGCCTGGACAAGGGCCACGTCGTCCACGACCTGCTTTTTCACAGGATCTGACGGGTCCAGGCCCACTCAAGTCTGGTTTTCCACAGGCTTCGAGAACTCTCTCGCCCACTGTCGGTGGCGCTGGTTAGTGTCGTTCCGTGTCATCGAACCCGATCATCGGACCCGCCACCGGCCCCGCCACCGGCCCCGCCACCGCGGTCGTGCCGGCCCCCGCTCCCGTGCCCGAACTGGAGAGTGGCGGGCAGCCGGACTTCGCCGCCGTGCCGGAGCGCGCCAAGTGGCGCTACAAGCCGCGCAAGGCGTTCTGGCGCAGCCGGCTGGTCCGGGCCATCGCGCTGATCACCGCGCTCGCGCTGTGCGCCCTGGTGATCCTCGCGCTGGTGCGGGAGGAGACCGGCACCACCGGCTTCCTCGTCGGCCTCGGCCTCGCCGTGCTGCCGGTGCCGCTGCTCATGTCCGCGTTCCGCTGGCTCGACCGGGTCGAACCGGCGCCCTGGAAGAACCTGCTGTTCGCGCTCGCGTGGGGCGCGTTCGCCTCCACCCTGGTGGCGATCTTCGCCAACTCCTTCGCCGTGGAGTGGATCAGCAGCGCCACCGCCGACCCCGGCTCGGCCGACAAGCTCGGCGCGACCGCCGTCGCCCCCGTCGTGGAGGAGACCGCGAAGGGCGCCGCCGTGCTGCTGCTCTTCCTCTTCCGCCGCAGGGACTTCACTGGCCCCGTCGACGGCCTCGTCTACGCCGGGTTCACCGCCACCGGCTTCGCCTTCACCGAGAACATCCTCTATCTCGGCAACGCGTTCGGCGAGGACCAGCAGTTCGGCTCCGCCGGCGTCGGCTCGGTCACCATAGGCACGTTCTTCGTCCGGGTGATCATGTCCCCGTTCGCGCACCCGCTGTTCACCTCGCTCACCGGGCTCGGCCTCGGCTTCGCCGCCCTGGTCCCGGCCACCGCCCGGGCCCGCCGCACCCGCCTGGTGCTGCTGCCGCTGGCCGGACTGCTCCTGGCCATGGGCATGCACGCGCTGTGGAACGGCTCGGCGACCTTCCACCCGCTGGCGTTCGTGCTGGTCTACGGGATGTTCATGGTCCCGGTCTTCGCCCTGCTGACCTGGCTGGCGATATGGAGCCGGCAGAAGGAGCTGCGCACGATATCCGGCGAGCTGCCGGCCTATGCCTCGGCCGGCTGGCTCGCCCCCGACGAACCGCTCGCGCTCTCCTCCATGCGGGCCCGCTCGATGGCCCGCGGCTTCGCCACCCGCAGCCAGGGCAAGCAGGCCGGGCAGGCCGTCGGCGAGTACGAGGCGTTCGCGACGACCCTGGCGTTCCTGCGGTACCGGGCCCGGCGCGGCCAGGCCGTGCCGGACTTCGCGGCCCGCGAGCAGGAGCTGCTGCACCACCTGTGGCAGCGCCGGGCGGTCGCCTCGCCCGCGCTGTCGTACGCGGCCCGGGCGACCGGCCGGGTATGGGCGCCGCCGCAGTACCTGGACTACGGCGGCTACAACCCGTACCGCAGCTAGGTCCAGGTTCCTACCGGGCCGAGGCCTCGGTGAGGACGGCCAGCTCGGCGTCCGTCAGCTTCAGCTCGGTGGCGGCGAGGAGCGCCGGGAGCTGCTCGACCGTGCGGGCCGAGGCGATCGGGGCGACGACGGTAGGACGAGCGGCCAGCCAGGCGAGGGCGACCGAGGCGACCTCGGCGTCATGCGCCTCGGCGACGGCGTCCAGGGCCGCGAGCACCTTCCGGCCGCGCTCGGTGTCCAGGTGCTTGGCAGCGCCGGCGGCCCGGACGCTGGAGACGGCGACGCCGGGGCGGTACTTGCCGGTGAGGAAGCCGGCGGCGAGACCGAAGTACGGGACGGCCGCGAGCCCGGCCTGCTCGGCGGTCTCCAGGAGCGGGCCCTCGTAGGTGTCGCGGGAGACCAGGTTGTAGTGCGGCTGGAGGGCGACATAGCGGGCGAGACCCTCGGCCTCGGCGAAGTCGAGGGAGGCGCGCAGCCGCTCCGGGGAGATGTTGGAGGCGGCGACGGCCCGCACCTTGCCGTCCTTCACCAGCTGGTCGAGGGCGGTGACGATCTCCTCCACGGGCACGGACTCGTCGTCGAAGTGCGTGTAGTAGAGGTCGATGTAATCGGTGCCGAGGCGGCGCAGCGACTCCTCGGCGCCGGCCTTGATGGTGGGCGCGCTCAAGCCCTTGTAGCGGGAGTGGGCACCGACCTTGGTGGCGACGAGGACGTCGGAGCGGTTGCCGCGGGAGGCGAGCCAGCGGCCGATGACCGTCTCGGACTCGCCGCCCTCGTGGCCCTCGACCCACTCCGAGTAGACGTCGGCGGTGTCGACGAAGTTGCCGCCGGCGGCCGCGTAGGCGTCGAGGACGGCGAAGGACTGCGCCTCGTCGGCGCTCCAGCCGAAGACGTTGCCGCCAAGGGCGAGCGGGAAGACGTGCAGATCGGAAGAGCCCAGCTGGCGAAGAGAGGTCATGGGGTGATCAACCCTCCGCACCGCCGGGCCTATTCCGGTCGGCTGCCGGTCGGCTGCCGGTCGGCCGGTCCTGAAGGGCCCGGCTCAGTAGTCGAGGCCCTTGGAGCGCAGCCAGGCGCCCGGGTCCATGCGGTCGCCGGAGGCGGTGTGGATCTCCAGGTGGAGGTGGGGGCCCGTGACATTGCCGGTGGCGCCGACGCGGCCGATGGTGTCGGCGGTGGAGACGGACTGGCCGACGGCGACCGTCATGGAGGAGAGGTGGCAGTACCAGACCTCGGTGCCGTCCTCGAGCTCCAGGACGATCCGGTAGCCGTAGGAGCCGGACCAGCCGGCCGACTTCACGGTGCCGCTGTGGACGGCCTTGACCGGGGTGCCGGTGGGGGCGGCGAAGTCCAGGCCGGTGTGGTAGCCGGAGGACCACATCGAGCCGGCCTCGCCGTAGGTGGAGGTGATCGTGTACGAGGAGGTGGGCAGGGAGTAGCTGGCGGCGAGCTTGGCCAGGCGCTCGGCCTCGGCCTTCGCCGCGGCCTCCTCCTCCGCCTTCTTCTTCGCCTCGGCGGCCGCCTGCTCCGCCGCGTCGGCCTTGGCCGCGGCCTCGGCGGCCGCCTTCTCGGCGGCGGCCTTCTCCGCCGTCGCCTTCTCGGCGGCGTCGGCGGCGGCCTGCTGCTGCTCGGCCTGCTGGAGGATGCGGGCGCGCAGGGCCTCGCCGGCGTCGGCCGACGTCTGCGTCGTGGCGCCGGCGCCCTCGTCCTCGGCGGTGGTGTAGGTGAGGGCGGTGAGCGGCTGGGTGTTGCCGTTTCCGGCGGAGTCGGTGTGGGCGTCGTGGCCGATCAGCTCGCCGACGCCGGGGAGTTCGCTCGCGTCGGGCAGGTCGACGTCCGGCAGGTCCGGCAGGGAGATCGCGACCGGCGGCTTCTGCTGGGCGGTGGCGAGACCGCCGGCGCCGACGGCGGCGATGACGCCGACGCCGAGGACGGTGGAGGAGCGGGCGAAGTTGGAGCGCTGCTTGACCACGCGGTGGCGCCCGCCGGAACGGCTCTGGGCCCGCAGGGAGTCCTCGGTGGGGTTCCACTCCTCGGCCGCCCCGTCCGTGCCGCCCGCGCCAGGGGCGTCGTAGGAGGCGAAGGGGGTATGCGGAGCGGGGGTGTTGGAGGCCACGGAGGCGCTCTCCTTTCCTTCCTTCTCGCCTACCGGGTTAGCTGACGGGTTCGGAGCAGGAAGGTCTCCTACGGACGTGCCGCACGGGTGCGGCGGGGCCCGATTCACCCCAAGTGGTGGTTCCCCGGTTCCCTTGCGGGATTCGGCGCGTGCGCACGGTGCCGCCTCTTGCGACGGCTGGGACGACCGCGCTGCGTTATCGAACGTTAATAGACACGGGCACCCGATTCCAAGCCGTCCCCCTTGATCATTCGCTGAATTGGGAGGGAATCGCCCGAGTTGAGCCCCCTTCAGAAGCGGCCGGAATCACAGCAACTATCTGACGTTACGTCAATTGTTATCGGAGGGAGACCTGTCGACTACACCCCGTCATGAACCCTCCGCGTCCGTCGTCGGCAGCCCGGGCGGGACGGCCGGCGGGCCCACCGGCGGCACCACCGGCATCGTCCGCCGCCGCTCCGGCTGCCCCACCGCCGGCCGGCTCACCGCGAGCAGCGCCATGTCGTCCGTCGAGCCCCCGCCCGTGTGCCGGCGCACGTCCGCCACGAGCGCGTCGAGCAGCTCCTCCGGCCCCGGGAAGATCCGCCCCGCCAGCCGCGCCCCCGGGTCGTAGAAGACCCCGGCCGCGTCCCGCGCCTCCGACAGGCCGTCCGTGTAGAACAGCAGCGTCGCGCCCGGCGGAAAAGGCGACTCGTCGGCCCGGTCCGGCCACACCCCGAGGTCCCCCATCCCCAGCGGCAGCGCCGCCTCGCCCGGCCGCAGCGGCGTCACGCCCCCGTCCTCGTACAGCAGCAGCGGCTCGGGATGGCCGCGGTTCACCACCCGTACGAGCCGCTCCCCGCCCCGCGACGCACGCGGGATCTCGGCGAGGACCGCCGTCGTGAACCCCTCGAAGGCGTCGAGGCCCTCTCGCCGAACGCCCTCCCGGGCCAGCGCCCGTTCGAGCCGCGACGCGACCCCCTCCAGGCTCGCCTCCTGCTCGGCCGCCTCCCGGAAGGCGCCGATGACGACCGCGACCGCCTCCACCGCGTCGAGCCCCTTGCCGCGCACGTCACCGACCACGAGCCGCACCCCGTGCGGGGTGTCCTGCACCGCGAAGAGATCGCCGCCGATGAACGCGTCCGCCCGCGCCGCCTCGTACCGGGCCGCGACCCGCAGGCCGCCGATCCGCTCGGCGGGCGCCGGAAGCACCGCCTTCTGCGCGGTCTCCGCGATCTCCCGCGCCGAGGCGAGCCGTTCGCCGCTGCGCCGCACCACCCGGTTGATCAGCAGGCCGAGCGCCGCGACCGTCACGACGGTCAGCGTCTCCGTGAACGAGGGGATGGTGTCGGCGGTCCGGTTGTAGAGGTGCAGGCCGATGCTCGCGAGCACGGCGGCGACGCCGGTGAGCAGCGTCGTCAGGGTCGAGAAGAAGGGCGCGGCGATCAGCGGCGCCGCCGAGTACAGCGGCGCCGCCGTGAAGGTGGACGGGGTCGCCAGGTCGTAGAGCACCCCGCCCACGATCAGCAGCGGCGGCAGCGCACGGAGGAACCGCCGGCTGCCCCGGTACGCGCCGGGGTCACCCCTGGGGGTGTCGCCCCGCCCGCGCCGCGCCGCCGCTCGCGCCACCCTGTGCTCCCTGGTCCCGGTTGCGGGCGGCGGACGGTATCCGCGCCCTCCCCAGGGTGCGGTCACCCCCCGCGGCTCGGCGACTCCTCCTCGGCCGGTTGGCTTACGGCGAGCCGCCCGCTCCGCGCGAGCGCCGCCATGGCCGCCGCGCACCCGAGCCCGACCGCGCACAGCACCAGCCAGGGCGCCGCCGACCAGCCCGTCACATCGAGCAGGGCGCCCGTGCCCAGGTTCCCGAGCGTGATGCCGATCCCGCAGACGGTGTTGTAGAGCCCGTAGTGGGTGGCGACCCAGCGCCCCCGGGACAGGGCCACGACCGTGTCCATCTCGTACGGGTAGAGCACCGCGTTCGCCACCGCCAGGACCGCCGCGCACGCCAGCAGCGCCCACACCGAGCGGCCGAGCGCCGCCGGCACCAGGAACGCCGCGCCCATCAGCGCGAGCCCGAGCACCAGGCACCGCTCGCGCGACAGCCGCGCCTTGCACCAGGCGGTGATCCGCAGCTGCCCGGCCAGCGCGACCAGCGCCGACACCACGAACAGGGCCGTGGTCGCCGCCGTGCCGTCCGCCGCGAGCGGCAGCGCCAGATAGACCTGGAACGACAGCACGTACGAGCCGGTCATGGCCAGCGAGAACAGCCAGAAGGTGCGGTTGCCGAGCACCGACCGGAACTGGCCCCGCGCCTGCCCCTCCAGGGCCGGCTCCGCCGCCTTGTGCCGTACGGGCAGATGGCGGAGCTGTACGAGGGTGAGGCCGGCGAACAGCACCGCCGCCACCACGCACGTCAGCCGGAACGACACCCCGGTCAGCGCCACCCCGACGAGCGGCCCGAGCAGGATGCCCGCCTGGTAGTACGCGTTGAACAGCGCGAACGCCTGCACGCGCCGCTCCTCGCCCGCCTCCGCCGCCAGAAAGGCCCGCACCGCCGGGTTGAACAGCGCGCCCGCCAGCCCCGTCGCGAGCGAGGCGGCGATCAGCCACGGCAGCGACTGCGCGAACGCGAGCGCGCCGAAGCCGACCGTCCGCAGCGCGCACCCGGCGACGATCAGCGGTTTGAAGCCGAGCCGGTCGGCGAGCGCGCCGCCGACCAGGAACATGCCCTGCTGCGACAGGTTCCGCGCGCCGAGCACGAGCCCGACCGCCCAGGCCGCCATGCCGAGGCCGTCGGCCAGATGCGCCGCCAGGTACGGCATCAGCATGTAGAAGCCGAGGTTGATGGTGAGCTGGTTGAGGAAGAGCAGCCGCACGGCCGGTTCGAAGCCGCGGCTCTGCTTCCAGATCCCGGCCCGGCGCCCCAGGGTGGTCGTGCTCAACGGACCGGCTCCTCGCGCGTCAGCACCCGGCGGGTCCAGCCGGTGACCGGCTCCCCCTCCGCGTACGCCTCCGGCTCCTCCCGTACGGGACCGTCGAGCAGCCCGTGCGCCGCGCAGTACTCGTCGTTGAAGACGGTGTCGAAGTAGCGCTGCGGCCCGTCGGGGAAGACGGCCGCGATCCGGGTGCCGCGCGGCCGGGTCCGGGCCAGCCAGCCCGCGACCAGCGCGACCGCGCCCACGCTCCAGCCGCCGGTCGCGAACTGCCGGGCGGCGAGCCGGCGCGCGGCCCGCACCGAATCCGCCGGCGCCACCCAGTGGACCTCGTCGAAGGCGGCGTGGTCGACGTTGGCCGGGTGGATGGAGGAGCCGAGGCCGCGCATCAGGCGCGGGCCGGCCGGCAGGCCGAAGACGGTGGAGTTGACCGAGTCGACGCCGACGAGTTCGAGCGCGGGGCTGCTGGTGGCGCGCAGCGCGCGGGAGATGCCGGCCGAGTGGCCACCGGTGCCGACCGCGCAGACCAGCACGTCGATCCGGTCCAGCTGCTCGGACAGCTCGGCGGCGAGCCCGCCGTACGCCTGCTGGTTGTCGGGGTTCCCGTACTGGTTCGGCCACCACGCCCCGGGGAGGGCGAGCAGCAGCTCGGCGACCCGGTCCATCCGGGCCTGCTGCCAGCCGCCGGCCGGGGACGGCTCGGGCACGACGTGGACCCGGGCGCCGTGCGCGATGAGCATCCGCTCGACGATCGGCTCCAGACCGGGGTCGGTGACGACGTGCACCGGGTGCCCGTGCAGGATCCCGGCGAGCGCGAGACCGAGCCCGAGCGTGCCGGACGTCGACTCGACGATCGGGGCGCCGGGCCGCAGCTCACCGCGGCGTCGGGCCTGCTCGACCATGTAGAGCGCGGCGCGGTCCTTGATGCCGCCGAAGTTGAAGCCTTCGAGCTTGGCCCAGTAGCCGTCGTCCATCCACAGCACGGGGGTGTTGCCGACGGTCTGCCCGGCGACGGTGAGGAGGTTGGCGGGGTGTGTCATGGGGGGTCGCGTCCCTTGGAGTGAGTGCGCCCGCGTGCGCGGCCTGCGCGGGGTGCGCGGCCTGGGCGGCGCGCGGGCATGCGGAAGGAGCCGGAGGTCGTGTGCGTGTACGCGACGGCGTACGGCACCCGGCTCAGTTCCGGTCCACTCCGAGGGCGACGAGCAGACCGCCCGGATCGGGGCCGGGTCCCGCCCTGCTGCGGACACAGCGCGCGTGCGGGTGCTCGGGGAAGACCTCGTCGTGCGGGACGAGGACGGCGCCGCCGGCGCGGGGCGCGGAGAACTGCGTCCCCGTGGCCTGCGCGGGCAGATGCGCGTCGAACGACCAGCCCTCGCCCGACCGCTCGCAGCCGTGCGAGGGAAGCGGCGCGGTGAGGCTGGTTCCGGTGATTCCCGTGGTTCCGCTGATTCCCGTGGTTCCGGCCGCTCCGGTGGCGAGGGGCGGTGTGTGGCCGTGGGCGCCGTGGCAGACCCCCGCGATGAGCGCGAACAGCGCGAACAGGAGCAGGACGGCGGGCGCCCGCCGTCCTGTCCTGCGCCATCGGGTCACACTGCGGTCACTCATGGTGCGCGTGACGTTACGGGGCGCAAGGGGACCATGCAAAAGGGCGGACGCGGTTTTGGCCACCGTTTACCGGATCCCGGGTCCCGGATCTTGGATCTTGGATCTTGGATCTTGGATCCCGGGTCCAGGGTCTTGGAGCTTGGAGCTTGGATCTTGGATCCAGGGGCTCGGCCCTACAGGTTCCGCTCCGCGAACACGGCCATCGCGTCGCGTACGAGCACCGCCGTGCCCTCCCCGTGCTTGTCGTAGTTCTTCGTGAAGCGCGGGTCGTCCACGTACATCCGGCCGAGCTCGATCACGTACTCCTTCGCCGGCGCGGGCCCGGTCGGCGCGGCCGACAGCCAGTCGTACTGCCGCCGCGCGATCGCCTGCACCTCGTCGCAGTCGGGCGCGAGACCCCGCCCGGCCGCGGCGCCGAAGTCGCGGGCGATACCGGCCTGCTCGTCCTGGAACGCCTTCTTCTCGGCCTCGCCGAGCGAGCGCCACCAGCGGTCGCCCTTCTGGTACGCCTCGCGGCCCCAGCGCTCGGTGACCTCGGCCTCGTACCGCGTGTGGTCGAAGCCGTCGAACATCTCCTCCGCCATCAGTTCCTCTCCCGTCTCCGTCTTGTGAAGAGTGGTGCGCACGGCCTCGATCTGCCGCCCGATGCGCTCGCGCTCCTGTTCCAGGAGGGCCAGATGCGTGCGCAGGGCGGCCGAGGTGTCCCGCTGGCCTTCGAGGACCTCGGCGATGGCGGGCAGGGAGAGCCCGAGCTCGCGCAGCAGCAGGATCCGCTGCAGCCGTACGAGTGCCGCCTGGTCGTAGTACCGGTAACCGTTCGCGCCGATCCGGCTCGGCTCCAGCAGCCCCAGCTCGCCGTAGTGGCGAAGGGTGCGGCTGGTGGTGCCGGCCTTTCTGGCGATCTCCTGGATCGACCACTCCATGACGGGAACGCTAGATCTTGACGTTACGTAAAGGTCAAGCGAGACGCGGGGGTGCGCGGAGAGGCTGCGCGGAGAGACGACGAAGGCCCGGATCCTCATCGGATCCGGGCCTTCGTGCTACTGAGTAGCGGGGACAGGATTTGAACCTGCGACCTCTGGGTTATGAGCCCAGCGAGCTACCGAGCTGCTCCACCCCGCGTCGGTGAACACCACCTTACGGCATGGATGCCCATGCTCGGAAATCCATTTCCGTGCGGGCCCGCTCAGCAGCCGCAGTCGTCCGCGTCGACCGGGGCCGTCAGCGGGTCGGCGGCCTTCTGCGCAGGCCCCTCCCAGGTCTCGTAGGCGAAGCCCTCGCGCACCCAGTACTCGAAGCCGCCCAGCATCTCCTTCACCTGGAAGCCCAGCTCGGCGAGGGCGAGCGCGGCGCGCGTGGCGCCGTTGCAGCCGGGGCCCCAGCAGTAGGTGACGACCGGGACGCTCTTGTCGAGGAGCTGCTCGGCCTGCTCGGGGATGAGCGCGGTCGGCAGGTGCACGGCGCCGGGGACGTGACCCTGGTCCCAGGAGGCGGTGCTGCGGGAGTCGAGCACGACGAAGCCGGCGTCGCCGTCGCCCTCGGCGGCGGCTGCGAGCGCGGTGGCGACGTCGGAGACGTCGGCGTGGAAGGCGAGGCTGGCCGAGAAGTAGGCGGCAGCGGCGGCCGGGGAGGCCGGCGGGGTGCGGAGAACGGCGTTGACCTGGTTCGTTGTCGTCGTCATGGTGATCAATCTAGAGATGATGATCACCGCACTGAAGGGGTGATCCACGGCGGTCGCGGGGTTCTGCCGGGGATTCCCGCGCGTCCGTCCTCGATCGCCGCGAATCTCACGCACCGGAACGCGTCACATTCCCGGGCCCCCGTCCGTCATGTCAGTGCGACCGGACGCGAAGGGGAAGACGTACCGATGGAACCGATGGGACGGATGGGACCGATGGGACCGATGGGCCCCGTCGACAAGGACGCGCTCGCCGAACGCTTCGAGGCCGACCGCGGGCACCTGCGGGCGGTGGCCTACCGGATGCTCGGCTCGCTGAGCGAGGCGGAGGACGCCGTCCAGGAGACGTGGCTCAAGCTGAGCCGGTCCGACGTCGGCGACGTGCGGAACCTGAGCGGCTGGCTCACCACGGTCGTCGGCCGGGTCTGCCTGGACCTGCTGCGGTCCCGCGCCTCCCGCCGCGAGGACCCGCTCGACACGTACGTCCCCGATCCGGTCGTACGGGAGGAGGGCGCCGCCGACCCCGAGCAGGAGGCGCTGCTCGCGGACGAGGTCGGGCTCGCGCTGCTCGTCGTCCTGGAGACGCTGGCGCCGGCGGAGCGGCTGGCGTTCGTGCTGCACGACATGTTCGCCGTCTCCTTCGACGAGATCGCGACCGTCGTCGACCGGACCCCGGCCGCCACCCGCCAGCTCGCCAGCCGGGCCCGGCGCCGGGTCCAGGGCGCCGGTCCGGCCCCGGAGCCGGACCCGGCGCGCCAGCGGGAGGTCGTCGACGCGTTCCTGGCGGCGTCCCAGGGCGGCGACTTCGAGGGGCTGCTCGCGGTCCTCGACCCGGACGTGCTGCTGCGCGTGGACGGCGGGGTGCTCACGGCGGCCGCGTCCAAGCTGGTGCGGGGCGCCGAGGCGGTCGCGGCGCAGGCGCTCACCTTCGCGAAGTTCCGCCACGACGGGCGGCGGGTCAGGGTCAACGGCTCGGCGGGTGTGGTGTCGCTCGTGAACGGCGCGCCGCTGGGCCTCATGGCGTTCACGGTCGTCGGGGGCAGGATCACCGAGATCGACATCGTGGCGGACGGGGAGCGGCTGGCGGCGCTGGGCGTCCACTGAGTGAGCACCTACGTCGCTGGTCCCGCGCCGGTCCCTCACCGCCCGAAGGGGTTGTGTCCGACGTCGGCCGGCACCCGCTCGCGGACCGGCGTGCTGCCCGGGCCCGGCACCCGCATGCCGGGGATCGGCCGGGTCTCGGCACGGCGCAGCAGCACCACCCCGTCCCGGTGCCACACCTCCACGTACCCGTGGTCGAGGAGCATCCGGACCCGCGCCTGCTGCTCCTCCACCGAGTGGAAGGGGAAGGTCCGGCCGTGCACGCCGAGCAGCACCCAGTCCGCGCCGCGCGGGGTCGCGTCGGCGAGGACGACGGAGGTACGGCGGGTCAGGCGCGGGGCCACGGCGTTGTCGGCCTCCACGGTGGCGTGGTCCGGAATGAGTTCGGCGGCGTCGGCGAGGGCGCGCTTGTCGGGGCGGGGCTGCCAGGAGCCCGGGTTGACGAGCAGTCCGAGGCCGAGGAAGACGGCGGCGCCGGTGCTGAGCGCGAGCGCGGCGACGCCCAGTCGCTTGCGGTACGGCCCGCGGAGGCGGGAGAGGGTCTCCAGGGCGGCCGTGAGCAGGATCGGCCACAGGAAGGCGTCGTAGTGGTTGACGACCGTCCAGTGGTTGCCGTTGTCGGAGAGCAGCCGTTCGGCGAGCAGGGGCAGCGCGAGCAGGGTGGTCGCCGAACCGAGCGGCAGGAACGCGAGGGTGCCGAGCACCCACAGCAGCAGGACGAGTTTGACCGGCGGCGTGACGGCGACCCAGGGCACCACCCACGGCTCGGTGAGCACGCGGACCAGGGCCGCGCCGCCGTCGGCGCCGAGCCTTCCGTAACTCCAGTAGTAGCCGGGCGGGCTGCCCATCGCGGGCAGGAACCAGCCGACGACGAGCGCGACGACCAGCGGCCCGCCGAGCAGCAGCCCGAGCCCCGCGGCCCGCCCGGCCCGCCGGTCCCGCGCCGACGGCTCGCGGCGGGCGCGGACGAGGAGCAGCAGCCCGAACGCCCCGGCCACCAGCCCCATGTCCTCCTTCACCAGGCACAGCAGGGCCGCCCACAGCGCCGCCGTGCCGTAGCGGCGGGCCATGCCGCGCTCCAGCATCAGGAGGGTGACCGGGACCGCGAAGGCGACCTCGTGGAAGCCGGTGTACGCGGAGTCGAGCAGCGGCCACCCGACCGCGTACACGAGCCCGGCGACGTCGGCCACGGCCGAGCGGCCGGGGAAGCAGTGGCGGGCGATCCGGCGCATCACCGGCACACCGGCGGCGAACAGCGCGGCCTGCGCGAGGATCAGCGTGCGCGGGTCGTCCCACAGCCAGTAGAGGGGCGCGAGCAGCGCCAGGAGTGGCGTGAAGTGGTCGCCCAGGAGCGTGAAATCCGGGGGGAATTCATGGTGGACGCTCTTTATCGCCGACCGCGGCGGCGCGAACTGCGCGTACGCCCGCACCGCCTGGTCGAAAATCCCCAGATCGAATCCGGTCACCCGCAGCGCCGCCCACGACTGCAGCCCGAGCCCACTGCACACGACGAAGCACAGCACCGCCGACGCGACACCCCGCCCCCGTGCGGTGCTTGCCCTCCCGCCTCTCCTCCGCTGCCGCGGAACGACGGTGACCTGATCCTGCACGGCACGGACTCGCGTCGTCATGACCAGGACGCTATGCGCCCGGCCCCCCGGCCTGCCACCAGCTCCACGAAAAACGCCCCGCCCGGTCGAAACCGGACGGGGCGCTTCCTGGTAGGCCGTGTGGGACTCGAACCCACAACCAATGGATTAAAAGTCCACTGCTCTGCCAATTGAGCTAACGGCCCGTGGACAAGCACACCCGAGCAGCATAGCCCGAGACCTCCTCGGAACCGATCGGGTATTGGCCGTGGCAACCCGGTCGTGCGGTGAATCCGTCCGGCTACCGCATGCCACAGGGCCCCTGCCTGCACTGTCGTGCGGGCAGGGGCCCTGTGGAAGACCTACCGGTCTACGGCCTCACGGCGCGTCAGCCGTTGCGCTTCCAGCGCGGCTTGTCGTCGCGGCGGAAGCCGCCACGGTCGTCGCGGCGGTGGTCGTCGCGGTTGAACGACGGGCGGTCGTTGTCGCGGCGGAAGCCCGGGCGGTCGTCGCGGCGGTCGCGGTTGAACGGGCGGTCGTCGCGGCGGTCGCGGTTGAAGGGGCGGTCGCTGCCGCGGTGGCCGCCGGAGGGGCGGTCGTCGCGACGGAAGCCGCCACGGTCGTTGTCACGACGGTCGTCACGGCGGAAGCCGCCACGGTCGTTGTCACGGTCGCGGTTGAACGACGGACGGTCGTTGTCACGGTCGCGGTTGAACGACGGACGGTCGTTGTCACGACGGAAGCCGCCACGGTCGTTGTCACGACGGTCGTCACGGCGGAAGCCGCCACGGTCGTTGTCACGGTCGCGGTTGAACGACGGGCGGTCGTTGTCACGGCGGTCGCGGTTGAACGACGGACGGTCGTTGTCGCGACGGAAGCCGCCACGGTCGTTGTCACGGTCGCGGTTGAACGACGGGCGGTCGTTGTCACGGCGGTCGCGGTTGAACGACGGACGGTCGTTGTCACGGCGGAAGCCACCGCGGTCGTTGTCACGACGGTCGTCGCGGCGGAAGCCACCACGGTCGTTGTCACCGCGGTCGTCGCGCTCGCGGCGGGCCTCGCGGCGCTCGGCGTCGCGGCGGGCCTGGGCCTCCGCGGCGGCAGCGGCGGCGGCCAGCTCGGCCTCGGCGGCCTGGGCGGCCTCGGCGACGGCAGCGTCCGGGTCCTCGCCGCGCTCGCGGGCGGCGCGGGCGACGAGGCGGTCGGCCTCCTCGCGGAGCTCGACGGCGCGGCGCTGCAGGCGCTCCAGCTGGCGGGTGAGGTCGGCGACCTCGCGCTCGGCCTGCTTGGCCGAGTTGTTCGCGGAGTCGGCCTGGACCTCGGTGAGCGACCGGGCGCCGGTGATCTCGGCGACCTCGGGGTCGAAGGCACCGGCACCGCCGACGATGTGGCGCGAGGCGTCCACGCCCGCGTCCTCCATCAGGCGGAAGATCTGACGGCGCTGGTGCGGCAGGGCCAGGGAGACCACGACACCGGAGCGGCCGGCACGCGCGGTGCGGCCCGAGCGGTGCAGGTAGTCCTTGTGGTCGCCGGCCGGGTCCACGTTCAGGACCAGGTCGATGCCGTCCACGTGGATACCGCGCGCGGCGACGTCGGTGGCGACGAGGACGTTGACGTAACCGTCCTTGAAGTCGGCCAGGGTGCGGGTGCGCGCGCCCTGGGTCATGCCGCCGTGCAGCGCGTCGGCCTTCACGCCGGACTCGCGCAGCTGCTCGGCGACACGGTCGGCGCCCAGCTGGGTGCGGACGAAGATGATGGTGCGGCCCTTGCGGGCGGCGATGGCGGCGGTGACCGGCGCCTTGTCCTTCGGCTTCACGACCAGGACGTGGTGGGTCATGGTGGTGACGGCGCCGGCGGACGGGTCGACCTCGTGGGTGACCGGGTTCACCAGGTAGCGCTTGACCAGGCTGTCGATCTCGTTCTCCAGCGTGGCGGAGAAGAGCAGCCGCTGGCCGCCGACCGGGACCTGGTCGAGCAGCTCGGTGACCTCGGGCAGGAAGCCCAGGTCGGCCATCTGGTCGGCCTCGTCGAGGACGGCGACCTGGACCTGCTCCAGGGAGCAGGCGCCGCGGTTGATGATGTCGCGCAGTCGGCCCGGGGTGGCGACGAGGATGTCGACGCCGCGCTCCAGGGCGTAGATCTGGTTGCCCATGGACGTACCGCCGCAGACCACCTTCATACGGAGGCCGAGCACGTCGCCGTACGGCTGGAGGGCGTCCGCGACCTGCATCGCGAGCTCGCGGGTCGGGGTGAGGATGACACCGCGCGGCTTCTTCTTCTCGGTCTCGCCGCCGGCCAGGGTGGCGAGAAGCGGGAGGCCGAAGGAGAGGGTCTTGCCGGAGCCGGTACGGCCGCGGCCGAGGATGTCCTTGCCGGCCAGGGCGTCCGGGATGGTCGCGGCCTGGATCGGGAAGGGGGTGGTCACACCGTTCTGGGCGAGCTTGCGCACGACGCCCTCGGGGAGGCCCAGGTCACCGAAGGTGATGGACGGGGTCTCGTCCTCCACCTCGGCGTCGTCGGCGTCGAGGTCGGCCTCGAACTCGTCGGTCTCGACGGCGTCGGTCTCGACGGCTTCGTCGGCCTCGATGGCCGCTACGGCCTCGGCGGTCTCGACGACCACGTCGGTCTCGTCGTTCTCGGGCAGGACGGCGTGATCAGAACTGAAAATGGACATGCGAAATGCGAAACCTTCCGGAGTCTCGGCACGCGCCCGTCAACTCCGTGTTTCGCACAAGACCGCCTCGATGCGGTCAGCCACGGCAAGGGAGAGTACGCGCCAGTCACGGCGCTCTTCGGTCGTGGCGCCGGGCAAATGGGATCAAACGATCTACCACCATACGCACTCTCCCCCACCCAAGGCAAACCGAGCGGCGAGAGCTGCGTCACATCGGCCCGGCCTGCGGCGACGCCTCCGGCTCCCGCGCCCCTCCGGGCCCGTCGGCCGCCCGCATGGCACCCATGTGAGTGTCGGCGCCCGGCGATGTCGTCGGCGTGTCGGTCACCGTCGGCTCCGGCGTCGGATCCTGCGTCGGGGTCGGCGACTCCTGCGTCGGCGACGGCTCCGGGTCCACCGGCGGCGGCGTGGTCTGCCCGCCCGGCGCACCGCCGGTGCCGCCCGCGGCGCCGCCGGGCTCGGCCGAGGGCTGCGGCTTCGGCACCCCGCCGGGACCGGCCGGGCCGCCACTGGCGTCCGGCTCGACCGAGGCGGACGGCGACCCGCTCGGTACGGGCTTGTCCTTGCCCTCGCCGTCCGGGCCCGGCCCGCTCCGGCCCGTACGGTCGAAGCCGCCACCGCCGTGGGCCCCGGCGTAGCCGCTGTCCGCCCCCGAACCGGCCGCGGCCTCGCCCCGCTTCCCCGCGGAGGTGCTGGGCGCCGGCTTCGCGCCGTCCTCGCCGACACTCATACAGCCGCTCAGACCCGCGCAGGCGGCGACCGCCAACGCGGTGGCGGCCCATCTCACAGGGGTGGGCAAATGGCGCACGGAGGGCACCTCCAGGACACTCGGGGCGTTTCAGGCAGGGAAGGATTGCGTCACCCTGCCCAACTCCCTTGGCGCACCGGGGGACACGCCCCGGCCCGGCTCGACCGTGACCGCGACCGTCACCGTCACCGTGGCAGCCACCCTCGGTCGCCCCCGCGACCCTCGGCCCCGACCGTCCCCCTCGGCCGTCACCCCACGGCCTCACCCCCGGCCGTCCCTCGCCGCCGTCACCCCCCAGCCGTCCCCCGCGCCCGTCACCCGTAGCCGAGTGCGTGCAGCCGCTCGTCGTCGATGCCGAAGTGGTGGGCGATCTCGTGGACGACGGTGACCTCGGTCTCCGCGACCACGTCCTCGCGCGACTCGCACATCCGAAGCGTCGGCCCCCGGTAGACGGTGATCCGGTCCGGCAGCACCCCGGCGTACCACTCGCCGCGCTCGGTCAGCGGCGTCCCCTCGTAGAGCCCGAGCAGTTCCGGGTCACCGGTCTCGGGCGCCGGCTCGTCCTCGACGAACACGGCGACGTTGTCCATCAGCCGCGTCAGCTCCGGCGGGATGCGGTCCAGGGCTTCGGCGACGAGCTCCTCGAACTCCTCGCGCGTCATCTCCAGCACGGGCCCATTCTCCCTCCCGGCCCCCTCCGGGCCCCTCCCGTTCACCCCTCCCCGGAAACCGTTTTGGCGATACCGCCCCGCATCCCATATGCTTCTCACGTCCCCGACGCGCTGAGAAGCGCCCAGGTGGGGCCGTTAGCCCTCATCGTCTAGTGGCCCAGGACGCCGCCCTTTCAAGGCGGTAGCACGGGTTCGAATCCCGTTGGGGGCACGCACAACCCTGTGCGAGACTGGTTCTCGCACAACAGATGGTCCTGTGGAGCAGTTGGTTAGCTCGCCACCCTGTCAAGGTGGAGGTCGCGGGTTCAAGTCCCGTCAGGATCGCTGAGGCCGGAAACGGTCTCGTGGCTGGGTAGCTCAGTTGGTACGAGCGATCGCCTGAAAAGCGATAGGTCGCCGGTTCGACCCCGGCCCCAGCCACAAAGCCGAAGGCCCCGTTCGAGAGAACGGGGCCTTCGTCGTTCCCTACCCTTCCTCCCGCCTGCTGCCGCGCCGGCCGCGCCACGCCAGCGCGACCGCCACCACCGCGACGACGGCGCCGAGCAGCGCCCAGTCCGGGACGGCGCGGCCGAGGGCGTCGACGCGCTCCTCCACCGCGAAGGAGTCGTCGACGGAGAGCAGGCCGGGCAGGGCCGTGGTGCCGTCGAAGACGAGGAAGAGCGTGCCCAGGGCGATGAAGAAGAGGCCCGAGAGCAGCGAGGTGGAATGGACCTCGACGGACCGCCCGGACGCGCGGCCGACACGGATCGGGCGGCCGCGCAGCCAGCGGCGCCGGCCCAGGTCGTAACGCTCCCAGAGCAGCGCGAGCAGGAACAGCGGGACCGCCATGCCGAGCGCGTACACGGCGAGGAGCAGGCCGCCGTAGACCGGGCTGCCGCTGAGGGCGGCGACCGTCAGGACGCTGCCCAGGATCGGGCCGGCGCAGAAGCCGGCGAGGCCGTAGACGAGGCCGAGTGCGTAGACGGACAGCGCGGTGGTGGGCCGGATCCGGCCGCTCGCCTCGGCGATCCGGCGGGACGCGAAGCCGAGGCCGAGGAGCTGCAGCACGCCGAGGACCACGATCAGCCAGCCGCCGGCCGTCACCAGGAGGTCCCGGTGGCCGTAGAAGAGCCGGCCGGCGAAGGAACCGGCGGCGCCGAGCGGGACCAGGGTGGTGGCGAGGCCCGCGTAGAAGATCCCGGTGCGGGCCACCAGCCTGGCGCGGGTGTCGATCGAGTAGGCGAAGAAGGCCGGGAGCAGCAGGGCGCTGCACGGGCTGAGGAGGGCGAGCAGGCCGCCCAGGAAGGCCGCGAAGTAGCCGATGCCGGAGGTCACCGCTTGCCCTTCTGAGCGGTCTTCGCCGTCTTCGCGGCTGCCTCGATCGCCTCCGTGAAGGTCTCCGTCGGCTGGGCGCCCGCGATCGGGCGGCCGTTGACGAGGAAGGACGGGGTCGAGGTGGCGCCGAGCGAGTAGCCCTGCTCCTGGTCCTTGCTCACCGCCTCCCGGGCCGCCGCGCTGTCCGCGTCCTTCGTGAAGGCGGCCAGGTCGGTGACGCCGGCCTCCTTCGCGAGGGCGGTCAGCCGCTCCCTGCCGAAGCCCTTCTCCTTGGAACCGTGGGCGTAGGCCGCCTTGTGGAACTCCCAGAAGCGGCCCTGTCGCCCGGCCGCCCAGGAGGCGCGGGCGGCGGCCTCCGACTCCTCGCCGAAGATGGGGAAGTTCCGCCACTCGATGCGCAGGACGCCGGTGTCCACGTACTTCTTCACCAGCTCGGGCTCGGTGTCCCGGGCGAACTTGCCGCAGTAGCCGCACTTGAAGTCGGCGTACTCGATGAGGACGACGGGCGCGTCGGCCCGGCCGAGGGCGAGTCCGTCGGCGGCGTCCCGGCGGGCGTACGCCTCCAGCTCGGGGTAGACGCCGGCGGACGGGTCGGCGGAGACCTCGGCGACGGCGCCCGGGCCGGAGGACGCCGACGGCGAAGACGGCGAGGTGGCGGCGTACGAGGCGAGGCCGAGCAGCGTGGCGGCGAGCACGACACCGCTGATGATCACGACGGGCTTGGACTTGGACGTCGACTTGGACGTCGACTTGGACGTGGACGTATTGGACGTGGACTTGGGCATGGCGAAGCGCTCCTGAAAAGGGAGGAATGGGACGGACGGCGTGCAGGAGCGCCCGTCTAGACCCTCAGGATCGACAGCTCCACCGGTGACGGCGCCACGAGCTCCGGAGGCGCCCGCCCCGCCCGTACGTCCACCGCGTCCTGGTCCGCGCCCCAGCCCCCGCACGGCGTCCGCTCCGTCACGAGTACGGGCAGCAGCTCGCCGAAGCCGTGTGCGCGCGGCGGTACGGCGGGGGCCCGGGCCCCCTCGTCGCCGCCGTGGCTCTGGCCGCAGCCGGGCGAGGCGGGGCCCGCCGTGGCGGCGCTCGTCTCCCGTACCGGCTCGGAGGCCGCCGCCGCACCGCAGACCACGAGCCCGAGCACCAGACCCGCCAGCGCGGCGAACGCCGCCAGGGCGCGCAGAGCCGGGGCCGCGAACGCCGCCGGGGCGCGCAGGGCCGGGGTGCGGGACACGGCGGAACCTTTCGGGACGGTGCTGGGCGGTGTGTCCGGAATACTACGCAGAGGCGTGGCGCAGCCCTCGTAAATCGGTTCGCCGCTTCTCGGCCGCAGGTGCGATCCTGGATCCCGTATGTCTACTTCCTTCGCCGCCCTCCAGTCCGTCCTGGCCGAGGTCTCGCTGCGGGACTCCCACCGGCTCGGCCGCCGTCTCGAAGGCGCCCGCCGCATCCGCAAGCCCGAGGCCCGCGCGGCCGTACTGGACGAGATCGCCGCCGAGGCCGGCAAGGCCAAGGAGCGCGTCGAGGCCCGCGCGGCCCTCGTGCCGCCCGTCACGTACCCCGAGCAGCTGCCCGTCTCCCAGAAGAAGGCCGAGATCGCCGAGGCGATACGCGACCACCAGGTCGTGATCGTCGCCGGTGAGACGGGTTCCGGAAAGACGACGCAGATCCCGAAGATCTGCCTGGAGCTCGGCCGCGGCGTCCGGGGCATGATCGGGCACACCCAGCCCCGCCGGATCGCCGCCCGCACGGTCGCCGAGCGCGTTGCGGAGGAGCTGAGGACCCCGCTGGGCGAGGCGGTCGGCTGGAAGGTCCGTTTCACCGACCAGGTGAACCAGGACGCGACCTTCGTCAAGCTGATGACGGACGGCATCCTGCTCGCCGAGATCCAGACGGACCGCGAGCTGCGCGCGTACGACACGATCATCATCGACGAGGCCCACGAGCGGTCCCTCAACATCGACTTCCTGCTCGGCTATCTGGCCCAGCTGCTGCCGAAGCGCCCCGACCTCAAGGTCGTCATCACCTCGGCGACCATCGACCCGGAGCGCTTCTCCCGCCACTTCGGCGACGCCCCGATCGTCGAGGTCAGCGGCCGCACCTACCCCGTGGAGGTCCGCTACCGGCCCCTCCTGGAGGAGGACAGCGACGAGGCCGACCGGGACCAGATCACCGCGATCTGCGACGCCGTCGACGAGCTGCAGAAGGAGGGCCCGGGCGACATCCTGGTCTTCCTCTCCGGCGAGCGCGAGATCCGCGACACGGCGGACGCGCTGATCAAGAAGAAGCTCTTCAACACCGAGATCCTGCCGCTGTACGCCCGGTTGTCGCACGCCGAGCAGCACCGCGTCTTCCAGGCGCACTCCGGCCGCCGGATCGTCCTGGCCACGAACGTCGCCGAGACCTCCCTCACCGTCCCCGGCATCAAGTACGTGATCGACCCGGGAACCGCCCGCATCTCGCGCTACTCGCACCGCACCAAGGTGCAGCGGCTGCCGATCGAGCCGATCAGCCAGGCCAGCGCCAACCAGCGCAAGGGCCGCTGCGGCCGTACCTCGGACGGCATCTGCATCCGGCTCTACTCCGAGGACGACTTCCTCACCCGGCCCGAGTTCACGGACGCGGAGATCCTCCGTACGAACCTGGCCTCCGTCATCCTCCAGATGACCGCGGCCGGCCTCGGCGACATCGAGAAGTTCCCGTTCATCGACGCGCCGGACCACCGCAACATCCGGGACGGCGTGCAGCTCCTCCAGGAGCTGCACGCGCTCGACCCGGCGCAGAAGGACCCGCGCAAGCGGCTCACGGAGACCGGCCGCAAGCTGTCGCAGCTGCCGGTCGACCCGCGACTGGCCCGGATGGTCCTGGAGGCCGACAAGAACGGCTGTGTCCGCGAGGTCATGGTGATCGCGGCGGCGCTGTCGATCCAGGACCCGCGCGAGCGGCCGGCCGAGAAGCAGGCGCAGGCCGACCAGCAGCACGCCCGCTTCAAGGACGAGACGAGCGACTTCCTCGCCTACCTCAACCTCTGGCGCTACGTCCGCGAACAGCAGAAGGAACGGGGCTCCAGCTCCTTCCGCCGGATGTGCAAGCAGGAGTACCTGAACTTCCTGCGCATCCGCGAGTGGCAGGACATCTACTCGCAGCTGCGCACGGTCGCCAAGCAGATGGGCATCCACCTCAACGAGGAGGACGCCCCCGAGCAGTCCGTCCACGTGTCCCTGCTCTCCGGCCTCCTCAGCCACATCGGCCTGAAGGACGTGAAGGAGTCCAAGGACGGCGCCAAGGACGGCAGGCGGGAGGGCACTCGGAACGAGTACCTGGGTGCCCGCAACGCCAAGTTCGCGATCTTCCCGGGCTCCGCCCTCTTCAAGAAGCCCCCGCGCATGCTGATGTCCGCCGAGCTGGTGGAGACCTCGCGCCTGTGGGCCCGGGTGAACGCCCGGATCGAGCCCGAGTGGGTCGAGCCGCTGGCCGAGCACCTGGTGAAGAGGACGTACAGCGAGCCGCACTGGGAGAAGGACCTGGCGGCGGTCATGGCGTACGAGAAGGTGACGCTGTACGGCGTGCCGATCGTCGCCGACCGCAAGGTGAACTACGGCCGGATCGACCCCGAGGTCTCCCGCGACCTGTTCATCCGCAACGCGCTCGTCGAGGGCGACTGGCGCACCCACCACAAGTTCTTCGCCGACAACCGCAAGCTGCTCACCGAGGTCGAGGAGCTGGAGCACCGGGCCCGGCGCCGGGACATCCTGGTCGACGACGAGACGCTCTTCGACTTCTACGACAAGCGGGTCCCCGAACACGTCGTGTCCGGCGCCCACTTCGACTCGTGGTGGAAGCACAAGCGGCGCGAGGAGCCGGAGTTCCTCGACTTCGAGCGCGAGATGCTCATCAACGAGAAGGCGGGGGCGGTCACCAAGGACGACTACCCGGACTCGTGGCGGCAGGGCGCGCTGAAGTTCCGCGTGACGTACCAGTTCGAGCCGGGCGCGGACGCGGACGGCGTCACCGTCCACATCCCGCTCCAGGTGCTCAACCAGGTCACGGACGAGGGCTTCGAGTGGCAGATCCCGGGCCTGCGCGAGGAGGTGGTGACGGAGCTGATCCGCTCGCTCCCGAAGCCGATCCGCCGCAACTACGTGCCGGCGCCGAACTTCGCCGCCCGCTTCCTGGACGTGGTGGTGCCCGTGCAGGAGCCGCTGACGACGGCGCTCGCGCGTGAGCTGCAGCGGATGGTCGGCGTGCCGGTCACCGCGGACGACTTCGACTGGGCGAAGGTCCCCGAGCACCTGAAGATCACCTTCCGGATCGTCGACGAGCGGCGCCGCAAGCTGGCCGAGGACAAGGACCTGGAGGCGCTGAAGCTCCGGCTGCGCCCCAAGGCCCGCCAGGCGCTCTCCCAGGCCGCCAAGGCGGCCACGGCGGGCCCTGACGGCTCCGGGCCGTCCCTGGAGCGCACGGGGCTCAAGGACTGGTCGATCGGGACCCTCACCAAGGTCTTCGAGACCCGGCGGGCCGGCCAGCCGGTCAAGGCGTACCCGGCGCTCGTGGACGAGGGCGACAGCGTGGCCGTGCGCCTCTTCGACACCGAGGAGGAGCAGGCGCTCGCGATGTGGCGGGGCACCCGGAAGCTGATCATGCTGAACATCCCGGTGAACCCGGCGAAGTTCGCCTCCGACAGGCTCACCAACCAGCAGAAGCTGGCCCTGTCCGCGAACCCGCACGGCTCGATCCAGGCCCTCTTCGACGACTGCGCCACCGCCGCCGCCGACCGGCTGATCGCCGACCACGGCGGGCCGGCCTGGGACGAGGAGTCCTTCCGGAAGCTGTACGACAAGGTCCGCGCCGACCTCGTCGAGCTGACCGTCCGGACGGTGAGCCAGGTGCAGCAGGTCCTCGCCGCCTGGCAGGCCTGCGAGCGGCGCCTGAAGGCCACGAACAGCCCCGCCCTGCTCCGCAACCTCCAGGACGTGCGCGAGCAGCTCTCCTGGCTGATGCCGGCCGGCTTCGTGACCCGTACGGGTCTGAAGCGGCTGCCGGACCTCATGCGCTACCTGGTGGCGGTGGACCGGCGGCTGCAGCAGATGCCGACGGGCGCGCAGCGGGACACCACCCGGATGGAGAAGGTCCACGAGATGCTGGACGAGTACGCCTGGCTGCTCGAACAGCTCCCCAAGGGCCGGCCCGTGCCGACGAGCGTCACGGACATCCGCTGGATGATCGAGGAGCTGCGGGTGAGCTACTTCGCGCACGCCCTCGGGACGGCCCACCCGGTGTCGGACAAGCGGATCGTGAAGGCGATCGACGCGGCTGTTCCGTAGTCCTCGCCCTCCGGTTCGACCGCACCCCCTGACCTGCTGTACTCTTTTCCTCGCAGCCACTACTGAGTGGCCGCGAAGGTCCTGTGGAGCAGTTGGTTAGCTCGCCACCCTGTCAAGGTGGAGGTCGCGGGTTCAAGTCCCGTCAGGATCGCAAGTGAAGAAGGCCCGCACCGTTTGGTGCGGGCCTTCTTGCGTTCTCCGCGGCGAGGGACCAAGGTCCCACCAACGAGTGACCAACGGCGCGTTCCCCGTCCCCACCGGGAGTGGAAGGCTGTTCCGTGGCAAGAGTTTGACGATGTGACGGGAGTCACTGAACCTCTTTCAGGAAGTGCCACACTTACCCCCTCCCTACATCGCCCCAATTTAATATGTGCAATTGCACGGGTTGGCGAGGGGCCCGCGAGTGGTCCACGGACGTTCTACGCGCGCATAAAAAGATCGCGCTGGACCCGGCGGAGTCCAGCGCGATCGATGACATGGAGCCTGTTGGGGCAGGTACCTGTCGGCAGAGCTATGGGGTGGGCTGCCGGGTTGGGGGACCCGGAATGCGCCCGGTGCTGCGGGGTGTTACGGGGTGTGGCGTGTGTCGCAAGCGCCTCAGGCTTCGCTGCGCTGCTGCGGAATGCCCGCCAGCAGGGCGCGGACCTCGGCCTCGCGGTACCGGCGGTGCCCACCCAGCGTGCGGATGGACGTGAGCTTGCCGGCCTTGGCCCAGCGAGTCACCGTCTTCGGGTCCACGCGGAACATCGTGGCAACCTCGGCAGGGGTCAGCAGCGGCTCGGCATCAGGGGTGCGAGCGGTCATGAGCGGCCTCCTCGGGAGAACCGAACCATCTCGGTTCTTTCCTCTAAATTCTGCACCTTGACCCGCCATGCCCGAAATGGCAGAAGCGGGTCGAGTCGGTTATAGGACGAACGGCTTGTCCTCGGCACTACAACTACACCATCCGTCCAGCCGCGTCGGCCAAACCGATGGAATTGCCCTCGCAGGTGTTCATCAGCGGCGGAAGTCGACTGACCATGCCATAACGGACAGTCACGCCACTGTGACGATCAGTCACAGAGCGATCAGGAGTCCTCAGACCCCCCATAGAGTGCAATGTCGAGCATTCCGCCCGTACTTGGGCGGAAGGAACCCTCCCCGGACTCCTTGTCCTATTTTGGCACGAGGGTGGGCGATGGGCGCAAGGGTGCGTTAAGTGCAATCCGTCACGCTTGAGTCAAAGGCCCGGATCGGGACCTACGTCCTGCCACGTACGCCCCAACGTCCCCACAAGAGCACACCAAAGACCCGAACAGGTGTCCAGCGATGAAGATCATTTACATCAGGTGGACATGACCTGTCGATGGTCAGTTGGCGAACTGGAGGTTGCGAACCGCCCGCCAGCGGTCGGCGAAACGCCCATAAGCCTCACTCGCCCGCTCGCCGTCCCCCGCCCGCAGCGCCTCGATCCCCTCCGCCACGTCCGCCGCCGACCGGTCGCCCGCCAGCGCCTCCGCGTCCAGCGCGTGCACCAGCCCGCCGTAGTCCAGCTCCACGAGCGCCCGCGGATGGAACTCCTCCAGCCAGCGCCCCACCTCGACCAGACCCTCCGTCATCGGGCCCTCGTCGATCGTCTCCCGCAGCGCCTTCAGCGCCCGCGCGAGCCGCCGCCGCGCCTGCACCATCGGCGTCCGGTAGCGCAGTACGGGCTCCCCGCCCGATGCCGCCTCCCCCGGCACGGGCTCCTTCGGCACGTACTCCCGCTCCTCGTCCGAGAACAGCACGAACCAGCGCAGCGGCACCCGCCACACCGCGCTGCGGATCCACGGCCGCGCGTCCGGGTTCCGCGCCAGCCAGCGCTCGTGATCCGCCGCCAGCTGCTCCCGTACGACCGGCGGCAGCATCGCGTCCAGGACCTGCGCCGGCAGCGTCCCGCCCGTCAGCTCCTCCAGTGCCAGCCAGCCGCGCAGCCGGGTCCGCCACGGGCAGACCAGGACCGTCCCGTCCACCGTCGCCACGAACGCGTCCCCGCTCTCGTGCACCGGCACCGGGACCGGCGGCACCGGCACCAAGTCGGCGAGCGAGCGCCGCAGTTCGTCCTGGACGCCCGGGATGTCCGTACGCCTGGCGTAGCGGGCCCAGTGGCCCCGCTCCGGCTCCGGGAAGGCGGCCAGTGGCTCGTACACCCTCAGGTACGAGGCATAGGGCACGAGCACCGACGAGGGGACCGACATGTCGCAAATCCTTCCACGCGGGTACTCCTGGAGAGGGTGATCCTCGGCACTGCGTCCCTGCTACGGCCAGGTAGGACTTACCCTCGTCCCGACCTGGTCCCACCCCCACCCGCAGGGGGGACCTTCCGCCGCTTGTATTTGGGAGTCACCACCGTGACCGATGTGACCGGCGTTCCTGACGTACTGCACACCCTCTTCCACTCGGAACAGGGTGGCCACGAGCAAGTCGTGCTGTGCCAGGACCGCGCCACCGGCCTCAAGGCCGTCATCGCCCTCCACAACACCGCCCTGGGCCCGGCCCTCGGCGGCACCCGCTTCTACCCGTACGCCACCGAGGCCGAGGCGATCGCCGACGCGCTCAACCTCTCCCGCGGCATGTCGTACAAGAACGCCATGGCCGGGCTCGACCACGGCGGCGGCAAGGCCGTGATCATCGGCGACCCGGAGCAGATCAAGACCGAGGAGCTCCTCCTCGCCTACGGCCGCTTCGTGGCCTCCCTCGGCGGCCGCTACGTCACGGCCTGCGACGTCGGCACCTACGTCGCCGACATGGACGTCGTCCACCGGGCCAACCAGTGGACCACCGGCCGCTCCCCCGAGAACGGCGGCGCCGGCGACTCCTCCGTGCTCACCGCCTTCGGCGTCTTCCAGGGCATGCGCGCCTCCGCGCAGACCCTGTGGGGCGACCCGACGCTGCGCGGCCGCAAGGTCGGCGTCGCGGGCGTCGGCAAGGTCGGCCACTACCTGGTCGAGCACCTGATCGCCGACGGGGCCGAGGTCGTCATCACCGACGTCCGCGAGGAGTCGGTGCGCCGGATCACCGAGAAGTTCCCGCAGGTCACCGTCGCCGCCGACACCGACGCGCTGATCCGCACCGAGGGCCTGGACGTCTACGCCCCCTGTGCGCTCGGGGGCGCGCTCAACGACGACACCGTGCCGGTGCTCACCGCGCGGATCGTCTGCGGCGCCGCCAACAACCAGCTCGCGCACCCCGGTGTCGAGAAGGACCTGGAGGCGCGCGGCATCCTCTACGCCCCCGACTACGTCGTGAACGCGGGTGGCGTGATCCAGGTGGCCGACGAGCTGCACGGCTTCGACTTCGACCGCTGCAAGGCCAAGGCCACGAAGATCTTCGACACCACGCTCGAAATCTTCGCACGTGCGAAGTCCGATGGCATCCCGCCGGCCGCCGCGGCCGACCGGATCGCCGAGCAGCGCATGGCCGAGGCGCGCCGCGCCTGAGTCTTGACAGTCCGGCCCGCTGATCGATCAGGCTTTGCGATGGATTCGCGAGACTTCGCTCACGCCGATCGGCGGGTCGGACCTCAAGAAGAGGTTAAAATCGCGATTGACCAGCAAGGAAGGGACGCCTCAGCGGTTCTGTACCGGGGAATGTGATGCGCGCGGCGTACCGTAGGCCCGCGGAAACAGGTACCGTTGAAACCCTACGGACCGGTCTCTCTGTCGAGAGCCCGTTCCGAAACATGAACGCGTGTCAAGACTCTGGGGCCGACGAGCCCCGTCACCGAGGGGGTCGAGCCATGGGGCGCGGCCGGGCAAAGGCCAAGCAGACCAAGGTCGCCCGCCAGCTGAAGTACAGCAGCGGCGGGACTGACCTGTCGCGTCTGGCCAGCGAGCTGGGCGCATCGACTTCGAGCCAGCCGCCGAATGGCGAGCCGTTCGAGGACGACGACGAGGAAGACGACCCGTACGCTCAGTACGCGGATCTCTACAACACGGATGACGAGGACGAGGACGACGAGTCCGGTCCGGCGTCCACTCAGCGTCGCGCTTGACCTTCTGAACACTGAAACCCGGTCCGGGCACCCGGACCGGGTTTCTGCGCTGTCCGCCGGCCCCGCGCATGTCCCCGCGGCCCCGCGCATGTCCCCGGCAGGACACGCACGACCGCACAGGCGACGACTGAGGGGCACCCCCGGCGGGGGTGCCCCTCAGTCGTGTCTCTTCGCCTACTTCGCGTAGTCGCCGACCAGCTCCGCGCCGGTCGTCTTCTCGCCGCGCTCGGTGATCTCACCGGCGACCCAGGCGTCGACGCCGCGGTCGGCCAGGGTCGTCAGGGCCGCGTCCACCGACTGGGCGGGGACCACGGCCATCATGCCGACGCCCATGTTCAGGGTCTTCTCCAGCTCCAGGCGCTCGACCTGACCCGCCTTGCCGACCAGGTCGAAGACGGCGCCCGGGGTCCACGTGCCGCGGTCCACGACGGCGTGCAGGCCGTCCGGGATCACCCGGGCCAGGTTGGCGGCCAGGCCGCCGCCGGTGATGTGGCTGAAGGCGTGCACCTCGGTGGTCCGGGTGAGCGCCAGGCAGTCGAGCGAGTAGATCCTGGTGGGCTCCAGGAGCTCCTCGCCGAGGGTCCGGCCGAACTCCTCGACCTGCTGGTCGAGGCTCATGCCCGCGCGGTCGAAGACCACGTGGCGGACGAGCGAGTACCCGTTGGAGTGAAGACCGGAGGACGCCATCGCGATGACGGCGTCACCCGTACGGATGCGATCCGAGCCGAGCAGCCGGTCGTACTCCACGACGCCCGTGCCCGCGCCGGCGACGTCGAAGTCGTCCGGGCCGAGCAGGCCCGGGTGCTCGGCGGTCTCGCCGCCGACCAGCGCGCAGCCGGCCAGGACGCAGCCCTCGGCGATGCCCTTGACGATCGCGGCGACCCGCTCGGGGTGGACCTTGCCGACGCAGATGTAGTCGGTCATGAAGAGCGGCTCGGCGCCGCAGACGACGATGTCGTCCATGACCATGGCGACCAGGTCGCGGCCGATCGTGTCGTACACGCCCAGCTGGCGGGCGATGTCGACCTTCGTGCCGACGCCGTCGGTGGCCGAGGCGAGCAGCGGACGCTCGTAGCGCTTGAGGGCGGAGGCGTCGAAGTAGCCGGCGAAGCCGCCGAGGCCGCCGAGGACCTCGGGGCGCTGCGTCTTCTTCACCCACTCCTTCATGAGCTCGACGGCGCGGTCGCCCGCTTCGATGTCGACGCCCGCGCTCGCGTAGGAGGCACCGGTGGTCTCAGACATGGATGAGAACTTTCGTGTCGTCGTACAGCTCGTGCTGCTCGTACAGCCGGTCTGCCCGCGCCGTGGTGGTGGCGCGGGCAGTGGGGGGTCTTACGGGCGGCGCAGGGCGTCGGCGGCCGCGGTGGCGGCGGGGCCTGCGGCCAGCTCGGTCTCCAGGAGCTGCTTGCCGAGCAGCTCGGGGTCCGGAAGCTCCATCGGGTACTCGCCGTCGAAGCAGGCGCGGCACAGGTTGGGCTTCTGGATGGTGGTCGCCTCGATCATCCCGTCGAGCGAGATGTACGAGAGCGAGTCCGCACCGAGCGACTTGCCGATCTCCTCGACCGACATGCCGTTGGCGATCAGCTCCGCGCGGGTGGCGAAGTCGATGCCGAAGAAGCAGGGCCACTTCACCGGCGGCGAGGAGATCCGGATGTGGACCTCGGCGGCGCCGGCCTCGCGGAGCATCCGGACGAGCGCGCGCTGGGTGTTGCCGCGGACGATCGAGTCGTCGACGACCACCAGGCGCTTGCCCTTGATGACTTCCTTGAGGGGGTTCAGCTTCAGCCGGATGCCCAGCTGGCGGATGGTCTGCGAGGGCTGGATGAAGGTCCGGCCGACGTAGGCGTTCTTGACCAGGCCGGCGCCGAACGGGATGCCGGACGCCTCCGCGTAGCCGATGGCGGCGGGGGTGCCGGACTCCGGCGTGGCGATGACCAGGTCGGCCTCGACCGGGGCCTCCGCGGCGAGCCGGCGGCCCATCTCCACACGGGAGAGGTACACGTTCCGGCCGGCGATGTCGGTGTCCGGGCGGGCCAGGTACACGTACTCGAAGACACAGCCCTTGGGCTTCGCTTCCGCGAATCGCGAGGTGCGCATGCCGTTCTCGTCGATCGCGATGAGCTCGCCCGGCTCGACCTCGCGGACGAAGGTCGCACCGCAGATGTCGAGGGCGGCGGTCTCGGACGCCACGACCCAGCCGCGCTCCAGGCGGCCGAGCACCAGCGGGCGGATGCCCTGCGGGTCACGGGCCGCGTAGAGCGTGTGCTCGTTCATGAAGACGAGGGAGAAGGCGCCCCGGACGTCGGGGAGGACCTTCGCGGCCGCCTGCTCGGTGGTGAGCGGCGTGCCGTCCTCGGCCACCTGGCCCGCGAGCAGCGCGGTGACCAGGTCGGTGTCGTTGGTGGCGGCGACCTGGGTGGCCCGGCCCTCCTTCTTGGGGAGGTCGGCGACCATCTCGGCCAGCTGCGCCGTGTTCACCAGGTTGCCGTTGTGTCCGAGCGCGAGCGAGCCGTGGGCGGTCGCCCGGAACGTCGGCTGCGCGTTCTCCCACACGGAGGCACCAGTGGTCGAGTAGCGGGCGTGACCGACCGCGATATGACCCTGGAGGGAACCGAGAGAAGTCTCGTCGAAGACCTGGGAGACAAGTCCCATGTCCTTGAAGACGAGGATCTGGGAGCCGTTGCTTACCGCGATTCCCGCGGATTCCTGGCCCCGATGCTGGAGGGCGTAGAGCCCGAAGTACGTGAGCTTTGCGACCTCTTCACCCGGAGCCCAGACACCGAAGACGCCACAAGCGTCCTGGGGGCCTTTCTCTCCAGGGAGCAAGTCGTGATTGAGTCGACCGTCTCCGCGTGGCACGCCACCGAGTGTAGGCGAGATCGACCACTGGTCCGAATTGGCGAACGGGCCCGAAACGCCCTCTGAACTGCTCCTGATCTCGTCGTCGTTTCCTACGAACTGATCGTTCGATCCTTGTCGGAGCCCACAAAGCAAGGCGCACAAGGGCTGAGGGCCGTTCACCATGATCGGAACCGGCCAGAGCGGACGCTCGTACGGGACGGGCCGAACGGTCGGGATGTGACGGAGTCCACGGTGCGGGACGGTCGTTGACACCCCTTCGTGCCCTCCGCCAGGCTTCCCGATCATGCAGCCCGTCAGCGACCCCGACCCCTCGGTCATCCTCGTCGCGCGCCGGCACGTGGACCTGGCCCGTGTCGCGAGCGCGATCTGTCGCCGCGCCTGAGCTCCCTCCCTCTCCCCTTCCTCAGGCAGTCCTGCATTCCTCCAGGAGACCCGTATGTCCTGGTCCATATCCCGTCGTGCCCTCGGCGGGGCCGCCGTCGGCACCGCCGCCGCCACGCTCGGCACCGCCGCCGCACAGCCCGCGGCCGCCGCCGCTTCCGCCTCCGTCTCCACCGAGGAGCGCCCGTTCCGCGCCGCACCCGGCCGCCACTCCGCCCGCCCGAACATCCTTTTCATCCTGGGCGACGACCTCGGCTGGGCCGACCTCTCCTCCTACGGCTCCCCGCACATCCGCACCCCGCACCTCGACCGGCTCGCCCGCCAGGGCGTCCGCTTCACCGACGCCTACTCCGGCTCCGCGACCTGCTCCCCGACCCGCTTCAGCCTCTACACCGGCCGCTTCCCCGGCCGCACGAAGGGCGGCCTCGCCGAACCCATCGCGGACAGGTCCGCCGGCCTGGAGCCCACCCACCCCACGCTCGCCTCCCTGCTCCGCGACGCCGGCTACACCACCGCGCTCATCGGCAAGTGGCACTGCGGCTACCTGCCCGACTACTCCCCCACCCGCTCCGGCTGGGACGAGTTCTTCGGCAACTTCGGCGGCGCCCTGGAGTACTACTCCAAGCTCGGCCTGGGCGGCGAGTACGACCTGTACGAGGGCGACGCCGAGTACCAGGACCTGCGCTACTACACCCGCATCCTCACCGAGCGGGCGAGCGAGTACGTGAGCCGCGACCACGACCGGCCCTTCCTCCTCAACCTCAACTTCACCACCCCCCACTGGCCCTGGATCGCCGACGGCGACGAGGCGGAGAGCGCCGAGATCGTCCGCCGGATCAAGGCCGGCGACCGCTCCGCGCTCTGGCACCAGGACGGCGGCTCGATCGAGAAGTACAAGGAGATGGTCGAGGACCTCGACCGCTCCGTCGGCCAGGTCCTCGCCGCGCTCCGGCGGGCCGGCCGCGAGCGCGACACCCTCGTCTTCTTCGGCAGCGACAACGGCGGCGAGCGCTTCTCGTACAACTGGCCCCTCGCCGGCAACAAGGGCTCCCTCCTGGAGGGCGGCATCCGCGTGCCGTCGATCCTGCGCTGGCCCGCCCGGCTCGACGGCGGCCAGGTCAGCGACGTCCCCGTCTACTCGCCCGACTGGACCGCCACCCTCCTCGACATCGGCGGCGCCCGCCCCCACCCGGCCTACCCGCTCGACGGCACCAGCCTCGCCCCGTACCTGCTGCGCGGCGCGGAGGTCGGCGAACGGGACCTGTTCTGGAGGGTGCGCGGGGAGCGCGCGCTGCGTCGCGGCGACTGGAAGTACTACCGGGGCAAGAACGGGCGCGACCAGCTCTTCCACCTCGCCGCCGACGCCCGTGAGCAGGCGGACCGCGCCCCGGACGAGCAGGCGCGGCTCGCCGAGCTGAGGGCCGCCTGGGAGCGGACGGACGCCGGGCTCCTCCCGTACGGGCCGTCCGCGCCCTCCGTGAGCTAGCCGGCCTTCGCCGTGAAGCCCTGGCCGTCGGCGTCGGTGACGGTCAGGGTGCGGTGCTCGATCCGGTAGGTCAGCGGGTTGTCGAGGGCGTCGTACAGCTTGGTCTCCAGGTCCATCTGCGCCGGGGTGCAGATCATCCGGGTCGTCTCGAACGCGCCCAGGGTGATCGTGGCGCCGCTGGTCCTCGCGGGCGCGGAGACCCGGTTGCAGCCCAGGCTGCCGGTGAGCCGGCCGTCCTTGCCGAAGACCAGCCGCGCCTTGCCCTCGGAACCGGCCGGGAGGGAGGTGGAGGTGTCACCGCTGATCAGGGCGTCCACCGTCCAGGCCGTGCCGAGGAGCGGGGTGGCGGGCTCGGTGGTCAGCTCGACGCGGTGCCGCCCGTCGGCCGAGGTGAGGGTGAGCGCGCCGCCCTTCAGGTTGGCGGTGATCTCGCCCTTGAGGGCGTTGAGCAGAGCGTCCTCGAAGCGCAGCCGGTCGTCGGGGCAGCCCATCGCGGTGACAGTCGGATCGGAGACGGTGAGCGTCTCCCCGTGCACGGCGACGGCGGCGTCGAAGCCGTTGCAGCCGCTGACGCCCTGGACCCGGCCGTCCTTGGTGAAGTCCATCAGGGCACCGGACGGAGCCACCGACCGGACGCCGTCCACCGTGACCGCGCCGATCGTCCAGTGGGTGCCCGCGACGGGCACGTCGGGTGAGCCCGCGCCCGGCCCCGTACCGCACGCCGCGAGGGCCGGGAGGAGGAGCATCAGGGTCGTTCCTGCGAGTGCGCGCGGCTTCTTCATGGCGGTGGGACGGACACCGCGGCCGTACGGTTCCGGGCCGGCGCCCCGCACGCTCAGCCCATCAGCGGCAGCAGCCCCGACAGGTCCGCCCGCTCCCCGCTCGCGCTCACCCGGGCCGCGTCCAGCTCCGCCGCCCAGTCGGCGCGGCCGGTCGCGAGGCGGATCCAGGTCAGCGGGTCGGTCTCGACGACGTTGGGCGGGGTGCCGCGGGTGTGCCGGGGGCCCTCGACGCACTGCACCACCGCGTACGGCGGGACGCGCACCTCCACCGCGCCGCCGGGCGCCTTCACGGCGAGCGCGTCGGCCAGCACCCGGGTGCAGGCGGCGAGCGCCTGCCGGTCGTACGGGATGGTGACACCGGTCGCGGCGCTCAGGTCGTCGGTGTGGACGACGAGTTCGACGATCCGGGTCACCAGGACGTCGGCGAGTGTCATGGCCCCGAAGCTCACCGGGACCAGCCGGGTGTCCGCGGCCTGGGCGAGCGCCGTCTCGTACGCCTCCCGCGTCCGCTCGTACAGCGCGGCCAGGTCGGCCGTGTCGAGCGCACGGGTCTGCTCGTCGATCCGTTCGGCGGCCGCGGCGGTCGCGAACGGCCAGTCGAGCAGCGCCAGTTCCTGCTTCGGGGGCTCGGGCCGGGCGAGCAGCGCGGGCACCGCGCCGACCGCCGCCGCGATGTGCCCGGCCAGCTCCCGTACCGTCCAGTCACCGAGCCGGGTCGGCGCGTCCAGCTCCTGCGGCGGAAGCGCGAGCACCGCGTCCCGTACGTGCCCGAACTGGGCGGACACGGCGGCCCGGGTCCTGGCGGGGTCGTAGCTGCGGGTGCGCGGGGTGCGCTTCTTGGCGGGTGGCATGGCCCGAGGCTAGCCCCGAGACTGGAAGGAACGGAGCCATTCGCAGCGAAAGCAGGCGACGGGACCATGACCCATCACGAGCACCCCGATGCCGCCCTGATCCGCCGGGGCTACGTAGCGTTCAGCAAGGGTGACATGGAGGCGCTGGCGGCCACCATGACGAGCGACTGCACCCACCACGCACCAGGCACGACCCGGTTCGGCGGCCACTTCAAGGGCCGGGACAACGTCCTGGCCATGTTCGGCGAGATGTTCGAGTACACCGGCGGCACGATGCGGGTCGAGCTGCAGGGCGTCTACCCCGACGGGCGCGGCCATGTGATCTCGACCCACAAGTGGTTCGCCGAGCACGGCGACCGCGGGATCGAGATGCGTGGCGCCATGTTCTTCACGATCATCGGCGACAAGGTCTCCGACGTCGACGAGTGCGTCGAGGACATCACCGAACTCGACGCCTTCTACTCGCTGGACGACTGACGGACACGGCGGAGCCCCCGCCCTTGCCGGGACGGGGGCTCCACTCCGTACGGATACGGGGACCGATCAGGCCAGCAGGCCCGGGATCGTCGCCTCGTGCGCGGCGCGCAGCTCCTCCAGGGAGGCGCTGAACTCGCCCTGCACGTCCACGGCGTCACCGTCGACGACACCGATCCGGGTCGCCGGCAGACCCCGCGCACCGCACATGTCGGTGAAGCGGAGCTCCTCGCTGCGCGGGACGGACACGACCGCACGGCCGGCCGACTCGCTGAAGAGGAAGGTGAAGGCGTCCAGGCCCTCGGGCACGACCAGGCGCGCGCCGTTGCCGCCGCGCAGGCAGGACTCGACGACCGCCTGGACCAGACCGCCGTCGGACAGGTCGTGGGCCGCGTCGATCATGCCGTCGCGGGAGGCCGAGATCAGGATCTCGCCGAGCAGCTTCTCCCGGTCGAGGTCCACGGCCGGCGGCATGCCGCCGAGGTGCTGGTGGATCACCTCGGACCAGGCCGAGCCGCCGAACTCCTCCTTGGTGTCGCCGAGCAGGTAGAGGAGCTGGCCCTCTTCCGCGAAGGCGATCGGGGTGCGGCGGTTGACGTCGTCGATCACGCCGAGCACGGCCACGACGGGCGTCGGGTGGATGGCCACGTCACCGGTCTGGTTGTACAGCGACACGTTGCCGCCGGTGACCGGGGTGCCGAGCGCGAGGCAGCCGTCCGCGAGACCACGGGTGGCCTCGGCGAACTGCCACATCACGGCCGGGTCCTCGGGCGAACCGAAGTTCAGGCAGTCCGAGATCGCCAGCGGCTTGGCGCCGGAGGCGGCGACGTTGCGGTACGCCTCCGCCAGCGCGAGCTGGGCACCGGTGTACGGGTCGAGCTTGGCGTACCGGCCGTTGCCGTCGGTCGCCATGGCCACGCCGAGGTTGGTCTCCTCGTCGATGCGGACCATGCCGGCGTCCTCGGGCTGGGCGAGCACGGTGTTGCCCTGCACGAAGCGGTCGTACTGGTCGGTGATCCAGGACTTCGAGGCCTGGTTCGGCGAGCCGACCAGCTTGAGGACCTGGTCCTTCAGCTCGGCGCCGGACTGCGGGCGGGCCAGCTTGCCGGCGTCGTCGGCCTGCAGGGCGTCCTGCCACTCGGGGCGCGCGTACGGCCGGTGGTAGACCGGACCCTCGTGCGCCACCGTGCGCGGCGGGACGTCGACGATCTGCTCGCCGTGCCAGAAGATCTCCAGGCGCTCGCCGTCCGTCACCTCACCGATGACGACCGCGATGACGTCCCACTTCTCGCAGATCTCCAGGAAGCGGTCGACGTGCTGGGGCTCGACGATCGCGCACATGCGCTCCTGCGACTCGCTCATGAGGATCTCCTCGGGCGAGAGCGTCGCGTCGCGCAGGTGCACCTTCTCCAGGTCGACCCGCATGCCGCCGGTGCCGGCGGAGGCCAGCTCCGAGGTGGCGCAGGACAGGCCGGCGCCACCGAGGTCCTGGATGCCCGCGACCAGCTTCTCCTTGAAGATCTCCAGGGTGCACTCGATGAGAAGCTTCTCCTGGAACGGGTCGCCGACCTGGACGGCGGGGCGCTTGGTGGGCTTGGTGTCGTCGAAGGTCTCGGACGCGAGGACCGAGACGCCGCCGATGCCGTCGCCACCGGTGCGGGCGCCGTAGAGGATGACCTTGTTGCCGGGGCCGGAGGCCTTGGCGAGGTGGATGTCCTCGTGCTTCATCACGCCGATGCAGCCGGCGTTGACGAGCGGGTTGCCCTGGTAGCAGGAGTCGAAGACGACCTCGCCGCCGATGTTCGGCAGGCCGAGGCAGTTGCCGTAGCCGCCGATGCCGGCGACGACGCCGGGCAGCACGCGCTTGGTGTCGGGGTGGTCGGCGGCGCCGAAGCGCAGCGGGTCGACCACGGCGACCGGGCGGGCACCCATGGCGAGGATGTCGCGGACGATGCCGCCGACGCCGGTGGCCGCGCCCTGGTAGGGCTCGATGTAGCTGGGGTGGTTGTGCGACTCGACCTTGAAGGTGACCGCGTAGCCCTGGCCGACGTCGACGACACCCGCGTTCTCGCCGATGCCGACGAGCATGGCGTCGTTCTCGGGGGTCTTCTCGCCGAACTGCTTCAGGTGGACCTTGCTGCTCTTGTAGGAGCAGTGCTCGGACCACATGACGGAGTACATGGCGAGCTCGGCGCCGGTGGGCCGGCGGTCGAGGATCTCGCGGATGCGCTCGTACTCGTCCTGCTTGAGGCCGAGTTCCTTCCAGGGCTGCTCGACGTCGGGCGTCTCGGTCGCGTGCTTGACCGTGTCCAGAGTCATCAGGCGTTGACCAGCTTCTTGAGGATCGAGGTGAAGAATCCGAGCCCGTCGGTCTTGCCGGTGCCGACCAGCGGCTCCACGGCGTGCTCGGGGTGCGGCATGAGGCCGACGACGTTGCCCGCGGCGTTGGTGATGCCCGCGATGTCGCGCAGCGAGCCGTTGGGGTTCATGTCCAGGTAGCGGAAGGCCACCCGCCCCTCGGCCTCCAGCTCGTCGAGCGTGCGCTCGTCGGCGACGTACCGGCCGTCCATGTTCTTGAGCGGGACCTCGATCTCCTGGCCCACGGTGTAGTCCGAGGTCCAGGCGGTCTCCGCGTTCTCCACCCGCAGCTTCTGGTCGCGGCAGATGAAGTGGAGGTGGTTGTTGCGCAGCATGGCGCCCGGCAGCAGGTGGGCTTCGGTGAGGATCTGGAAGCCGTTGCAGATGCCGAGGACGGGCATGCCCGCCTTCGCCTGCTCGATGATCGTCTCCATCACCGGCGAGAAGCGGGAGATGGCTCCGGCCCGCAGGTAGTCGCCGTAGGAGAAGCCGCCCGCGAGGACCACGGCGTCGACCTGCTTGAGGTCCTTGTCGCGGTGCCACAGCGAGACGGGCTCGGCGCCCGCGAGGCGGGCGGCGCGCAGCGCGTCCTGATCGTCCAGCGTTCCGGGGAACGTGACGACGCCGATGCGTGCGGTCACGACTCCACCTTCACGGTGAAGTCCTCGATCACGGTGTTGGCAAGGAACGTTTCGGCCATCTCATGGATGCGGGCGAGGGCGGCCTCGTCGACCGGACCCTCAACCTCCAGCTCGAAGCGCTTTCCCTGGCGGACGTCGGCGATCCCGTCGAAACCGAGGCGGGGCAGTGCACGCTGCACCGCCTGTCCCTGCGGGTCGAGGATCTCCGGCTTGAGCATGACGTCGACTACGACGCGTGCCACTGGCACTCCCGGTGGTGTGTTGCGTGGGCGGTTCCATCAGCGTACCTGCCTCCAAATTCTACGCGAGTAGAGGTCTGAAGGATCCTACAAAGCGCCCTCAAACGCCCGGCCGGTGAATTCATGCGGAATATCACCCGCCGGCCGTGACACGCGGAAGCAATTGGCTGGGCTTCACAATGCGATGCCTGCGGCTGTACAAAGGGAATGCAGAGACACTCGGGGGAACAACGATATTGCCCCGGGAGAGCCGTCGCATCGGCGTCACCGCACGCCGTCACCGCACGTCAGAGCGGTGAACTCGCCGACGGGGACGCGGCGATGCGCAGGAAAGGACCGATATCCGTGGCACAGCGTATGGTGGTCACTCTCTTCGACGACATCGACGGCGGAGAGGCGGCGGAAACGGTCGTGTTCGGCCTCGACGGGAAGACGTACGAGATCGACCTGAATCCCGCCAATGCAGAGAAACTGCGCAAGGCTCTCGCCCCCTACCTGACCGCGGGACGCAAGATCACCGCGAAGCCGGGCCGTGGCGCGAAGCCCGCCAGGGCCGACTACACGCACACCGCGCTCGCCCCCGACCCCGCCGCGGTCCGCGCCTGGGCCCAGTCGAACAAGCTGGACGTGCCGGCCCGCGGCCGCATCCCCAAGCGCATCTACGAGGCCTTCCAGGCCGCGAGCTGAGCCGGGCGCCGGCTCGGCCGGGACCGGATTTGCGTTCCGGCCCCGAAGATCCCTAGAGTGTGGATCACGCCGAGGGGCGAGGCCGAAAAGCCAAGTCCCCCAGCAGAGCGTGCGGGTGTAGTTCAGTAGTAGAACAGCCCTCTTCCAGAGGGAAGCCGCAGTGTGCGATCCCTGTCACCCGCTCTCTGCATCACGGTTACCGGCCACTCCGGTGGATCAGGTACAGTGGTGCACGCACCGCCCGGTGAGAGCCGGTCGGGAGCAATGCGGACGTGGCTCAGTTGGTAGAGCATCACCTTGCCAAGGTGAGGGTCGCGAGTTCGAATCTCGTCGTCCGCTCAGGGAGCGAAAGCCCCGGTTCTCAGGAACCGGGGCTTTCGTCATTTGCGCACCGTTCTCCTGTGACCAGCGGCACAGATCAGGAGCGGGAAAACCCCGTCATCCGCACCTCGGAAACTGTGTATAGTTAGCAGCGCGCTACGGCGCATGCGGACGTGGCTCAGTTGGTAGAGCATCACCTTGCCAAGGTGAGGGTCGCGAGTTCGAATCTCGTCGTCCGCTCCATGAAGAAGCCCCCGGTCGAATCGACCGGGGGCTTTCTCGTTCCCGCCACGGGCTTCCCTGTCACGGCTCCCCTGCCGGGGAACCGTCCGGGAAATCAGGACCAGGTGTTCCCGGTCAGCAGCTCGTACGCCTCGACGTACTTGGCGCGGGTCTTCTCCACGACCTCCTGCGGCAGCGCCGGCGGCGGCTGCTCGCTCTTGCGGTCCCAGCCGGAGGCCGGCGAGGTCAGCCAGTTCCGCACGATCTGCTTGTCGTACGAGGGCTGGGCGCGGCCCGGCTGCCACTCGGCGGCCGGCCAGAAGCGCGAGGAGTCCGGCGTGAGGACCTCGTCGGCGATGACCAGGCGCTCGCCCTCCGGGGTGGTCTCGAAGCCGAACTCGAACTTCGTGTCGGCCAGGATGATCCCGCGCTCGCGGGCGATGTCACGGGCCCGGGAGTAGACGGCGAGGGTCGTCTGGCGCAGCACCGCGGCCGTCTCGGCGCCGACCTGGCGGGCGACCTCCTCGTACGACACGTTCTCGTCGTGGTCGCCGACCGCGGCCTTGGTCGCCGGGGTGAAGATCGGCGCGGGCAGCTCGGAGCCGTCGGTCAGGCCCTCGGGCAGGGCGAGGCCGCAGACCGTGCGGGACTCGTCGTACTCGAGCAGGCCGGAGCCGGTGAGGTAGCCGCGGGCCACGCACTCGACCGGGACCATGTTGAGCGACTTGCAGACGAGCGTGCGGCCGGCCCAGTCGGCGGGGGCGCCGGCGGGCAGGTCGGTCGACAGGACGTGGTTCGGGACCAGGTCGGCGAGCTTGTCGAACCACCACAGCGAGAGCTGGGTGAGCACCCGGCCCTTGTCGGGGATCTCGGTCGGCAGCACCCAGTCGTACGCGGACATGCGGTCGCTCGCCACCATGACGAGGTCACCGGCCTCGTCGCGGTACAGGTCGCGCACCTTGCCCGTGTGGAGATGGGTCAGGCCCGGTACCTGGACGGGTTCGGGCTTTTCTACGAATCCGGACACGGTTCCTCCGCGTAGGTTGATCCAGGAGCGTGTCCGATTCTCTCGCACCGGCGGACGGCCCCGGCCGCCGGGCCGTGTGAGCCCGCGCTCACTCCCTCTTACAGATGCGGTCCAGCAGGTTCGCGGTGGCGCGCTGGACCCGGACGTCCACATGGCCCGGCCGGTCCAGCGCCGGCGACCAGGCGAAGGTGCCCGAGGCGAACACCCAGGCCCCCGACGGAGCCCGGTAGAGGCTGGTCTCCTGGTGGCGCAGGGCGCCCTCGCCGTCCCGGTAGGGCGAGTGGGCCAGCAGGATACGGCCCTGGTGCTCCGGGAGCGCGGTGCGCGGGAAGTAGCGGTCGGCCTCGCCGGCGACCAGGCCCGGGATCTCGTCGCCGTCACCCGCGCCGGTGGCCTCCCACAGCCAGTGCTCCGCGTTCCGCACGACCATCGGGTGCGGTTCGGGCACCCGGCCCGCGTACTGGATGCCGAGCAGCTGCTGCTCCGGCCGGTCGACCTCCCGCCAGAGCGCCGGACGGCCCGGACCGCGGCGCTTGCGGCAGGTGAGCAGCCGGTCCGGCGCACCCGACGGCGACGGGCCGAGCTCCACCTGCCAGTACATGGTGTTGGCGGACAGGAAGACCAGCGAGGTGCCCTGGTCGCGGGCGAGCTCGACGGTCCGGCGCATGGGCACCGACCAGTACTCGTCGTGGCCCGGGAAGACCAGGCCCCGGTAGCGGCTCGGGTCGACGCGGCCCGCGTGCAGGTCGCGGGTCTCCGCGTACGCCAGGTCGTAGCCGTACCGCTCGGCCCAGCGGATGAAGTCGTAGGCGTGGCCCACGTGCAGCGGCAGCCCGGCGCCCGCGTACGGGCGGTCGAAGGAGACGGTCACCGCCGCCTCCTCCTCGCCGAGCAGCCGGCCCTCCTCGTCCCAGGCGTGGTAGAGGCTGGCGCCGGTGTGGCCGTCCTCCGGATAGAGGTTGTACGCCTGCCAGGTCACGTCCGGCAGGACGAGGAGCAGGTCGGCCGGGTGGCTGTCGCGGACCGTGAAGGGGATGTGGGAACGGTAGCCGCCGACGGTCGTGAGCACGGCGACGTACGCGCCGATCGACCAGTACGACGGGATCTGCAGCCGCCAGGACTGCCACCAGTGGTGGCAGGAGACGGTCCGGTCGGCGGTCAGCGGGGCCGGCTGGACGATGCCGGAGAGCCGCGGGCTGGTGGTGATCTTGGCGGCGCCGTCGCCGCCGTAGTGCCCGATCCGGTAGATGTCGACCGAGAACTGCTGGGGCGGGTCCACGGTGATGTGGAAGTCGATCGCCTCGCCCGGCGCCACGGCCGCGCCGGACACGAAGCCCTTGATCTGGCCGTGCACGTCGTCGGCCGTGCGGGGGCCGCCGGCGCCGCCGCGGGCCAGGGTCTCGTCCGCGTACCAGGGAACCATCTGGCCGGTGTCGTCGAAGTAGTTGTCCGAACCGCGCAGCCACGGCAGCGGGCCCTGGCCGAACGGGTCCGAGACCGCGTGGGCGAGCGCGCCCGACTCCCATCGTCTGATCTGCTCCGCCCCCATGGTGCGCCCCTCCCTCGACTCCCCCGGCGGTGGCTCTCTCGTCTGCCCGTCTGGTCGGATGGTCGGCTGGTCAGTGCCGCTGGATACTGCCTCTGTCAGTGCCGGTCTCCAGCACATCACATAACGCACGCACTCCGTCACCCTTCGTCGTGAATTGACGAAGGTGGAAGACAGCCTTCCGGCTGGTGCGCTGATGTCAGATCAGCCGGACGGGCTTCTCGGGGCGCACGCCGGTCCGGGCCAGCCAGGCCCGCAGCGGCTCCGGGTCCCCGTCCTCGACCAGCGCGAGGACCGTCGCGGTCAGGTCCGTGCACCGCGCGCCGCCCACGAACAGCGCCGGACCGTCCAGCCAGTCGAGGCCGGGCGCCGCCTCCGCCGTGTCCACGGCGGCGCAGCACACCATCGCGGCCACGTGGTCGGCCAGCAGGTCCCGCCCGCTGCGGGGCGCCTGCAGCGGGAACAGCGGCGCCGTACCGTCCGGCCCCTCCGCCGCCGGCGCGACCGGCCGCCGCGCCTCCTCGCGGGCGCTCTGCGCGGTGAGCGCGGCGGCGAGGGAGTCGGCGGCGCCGGTCTGCGGCGCGGCGAGGTGGGCGATGATCCGCGAGATGGTGGGGCCGTCGGCGGCGGGGTCGTGGTCGGCCGGACGCTTGGACCGGGGCGGCTCCGGCTCCGCGTCCGCGGCGGCCGCGCCGAGGCGGTCCAGGACGTGGTGGAGACGGGCCGCGTCGGCGCGCCACTTCCGGTCGACGACCTCCTCCGCGTACGCGCTCCACTCCACCCGCGCCCAGTCCGGGCCGGGCTCGGCCGGGACCCCGTGGAAGAGGCGGGCGGCGAGCAGCGAGGTGGCCTCGTCGACGGCGCCGGGCTCCTCCAGGAGGTCGCAGGCGGGGCGCTCGCCGAGCCGGGACGTGAAGCCCTCGGCGAGCCGGTCGCGGCGGGACAGCTCGGTGAGCGCGGAGACCACGCCGGCGTCCAGGTGGGCGGGCCAGCGGCCCATCCGCCAGGCGGGCAGCGCGACCCGGGTGAGCAGGCGGTCCCAGCCCGCGTAGGCGAGGCCGACCTGTTCCTGGGCGACGATCCGCACCCCGTAGTCGACGGCCTGGGCGCGCTCCGAGCCGGCCGCGGCGACGCCCCGTTCCATCTCGGCGGCGTGGCCCCGGCAGCTCTGCAGCAGCACCCGGGCTATCCGGCCCACGCCCTGCGCGCCGAGCCTGCGGACCGGGTCGAGGCCGGGGCTCCGGGGCACGGCCACCGCCGCGTCCAGGCCGCGGACGAAGCGCCGGGCGGCGGCTATGTCGGGATGCGCGGCCGGGCCCGTACCGGCGACGACGGGGGCGAGGACGGCGCGGAGCTCGCCGACGCGCATCCACCACAGGAAGGGCGAACCGATGACGAGGACGGGCGCGTCGCCGGTGCGGTGCAGGCCGTGGGCCCGGTGCGAGCGGTCCTCCAGCCAGCTGTCGCAGTCCGGCGTCAGGGCTATCGCGGAGGGCGCGGGCACGCCGAGCCGGTCGGCGAGGTCCCGCACGAGGCGGTAGAGGTCGGGGGCCGAGTTCTCGGCCAGCTCCACCGTCGGCGTCACGGCCGGCCTGGCGCGCGCCACGACGAGCGCGACGGCCGCGGCCACGAGCAGGACGACCACGGCGAGGGCGGTCACCACCCAGCGCGCGGCATCCCAGCCCGCGCCGGTGAAATGGCCGGTGACCCCGCCCGCGTACAGGACGACGGCCACGGCGGCGGGAAACACCGCGAGGCCGAGGGCCCGGCCGCGGACCCGCAGCACGGCGAGGGCCCGGACCCGCGCGGCGCGCGCGCCCAGCTCGTCGCCGGCCGCTGAACCGGTGCTGGTCACGCCGTACATCACCCCCTCCTGCCCTCGTCGGGACGGCCCATGCGGCCCGTGGCGGTGTTGCTCACTCCCCCACTGTGGCACCCGCCACCGACAACGCAATGTCGGTGGGCCAAGTGCCGGAGAAACGGCCGGGCAACGCCGGATCGCCTTCGCCGCACCCTAGTTGGGGGCTTCGGCGGGCGTCATCCGTATGGGCGAGTCGTCACTCGATGGAATGGCTTTGGGTAAAGGTGATGACGAAGGCGCGGCGGTGCGGTTGACTGCGCCGCCGCGCCCTCTGGCACTGCGAGGAGGCCGGGAAGAGGCCGCGAAGGGGCCGGGCGTCAGCCCCGCGCGGCCTTCTCGGCGATGTCCGTACGGTGCTGGGAACCGTCAAGACGGATACGGCCGACCGCCGCGTAGGCACGCTCGCGGGCCTCGGTCAGGTCCGAACCGGTGGCGGTGACCGAGAGCACCCGGCCGCCCGCGCTCACGATGCTGTCGCCGTCCCGCTTCGTACCGGCGTGCAGGACGTACGCGTGCGGCGCGTCCTTCTCCGCGACCTCGGCCAGGCCCTCGATCGGGTCGCCGGTGCGCGGCGTGCCCGGGTAGTTGTGCGAGGCCACGACCACGGTGACGGCGGCGTCGTCGCTCCAGCGGAGCGGCTCCTGGTCGGCGAGGGTGCCGTTGGCGGCGTTCAGCAGCACGCCGGCCAGCGGCGTCCTGAGGCGGGCCAGGACGACCTGGGTCTCCGGGTCGCCGAAGCGGGCGTTGAACTCGATGACCCGCACACCGCGGCTGGTGATCGCCAGGCCGGCGTAGAGGAGGCCGGAGAACGGGGTGCCGCGGCGGCGCAGCTCGTCCACGGTGGGCTGCAGGACGGTCGCGAGGACCTCGTCGACCAGGCCGGCGTCGGCCCACGGCAGCGGCGAGTAGGCACCCATGCCGCCGGTGTTCGGGCCCTCGTCGCCGTCGAGCGCGCGCTTGAAGTCCTGCGCGGGACGGAGCGGGAGGACGGTGGTGCCGTCGGTGATCGCGAAGAGGGAGACCTCGGGGCCGTCCAGGAACTCCTCGATGACCACGCGCTCGCAGGAGAGCGCGTGCTCGCGGGCGGTGGCGAGGTCGTCGGTCACGACGACGCCCTTGCCGGCCGCGAGACCGTCGTCCTTGACCACGTACGGGGCACCGAAGGCGTCCAGCGCCTCGTCGATCTCCTCCGGGGTGGTGCAGACGTAGCTGCGGGCGGTCGGCACACCGGCGCCGGCCATGACGTCCTTGGCGAACGCCTTCGAGCCCTCCAGCCGCGCCGCCTCCTGCGACGGGCCGAAGACCGGGATGCCGGCGGCGCGCACGGCGTCGGCGACACCGGCGACCAGCGGGGCCTCCGGGCCGACGACGACCAGGTCGGCGCCGAGCTCGGTCGCGAGCGCGGCGACGGCGGCGCCGTCGAGCTGGTCGACCGGGTGGAGCTCGGCGACCTCGGCGATTCCGGCGTTGCCGGGCGCGCAGTGCAGAGCGGTGACGTCGGGATCGAGGGAGAGGGAGCGGCACAGGGCGTGTTCGCGGGCGCCGCCGCCGATGACGAGGACCTTCACGCCAGCCAGGGTAGCCCGCGGGACCCGGTGACCCTTGTGCGGGCCACCGAGCGAGACGCGGCTACTCGTTCGTGTATTCCTCCAGGACCGTGGCCCCGAGCTCGCGCACGATCAGCTCGTGACCGGACAGCGCCGAGTCCACGAGGTCCGGATCGTCCTCCTCCGGCACGTCGTCCTCGGGCGCGACCGGGGGCGGGCCCTGCACGGGCGCCGGCGCGGGGGCCGGAGCCGGGGCGGGTGCGGGCGCCGGGGCCTGCGGGGCCGGGGCGTACTGCGCGGGCGGTGCCTGTACGGGCGCGGGCGCCGGGGCGGGCGTACGCGCCGGGGCCGGGGCGGGGGCGGACGGACGGCCGCCGCCGAAGCCGCCGCCGAAGCCTCCGGCGGCCGGAGGCGGGTTGGCGCCGCCCGAGGGGTCGACGATCGCCTCGAACTTCCAGTGCACGTTGAACTGCTCGGCCAGGGCCGCCTTGAGGACGTCCTCGCTGCCGCTGCTCGCGAAGTTGTCCCGGGCGCCCGCGGTCAGGAAGCCGAGCTGGAGGGTGGTGCCGTCGAAGCCCGCGACCTGCGCGTTCTGCGAGAGCAGGATCCAGGTGAAGCGGCGGCGGTTCTTGACCGCCTCCAGGATCTGCGGCCACATGTTCCGCACCTGCGCGGCACCGGCGGCCATGTCGCCGGAGGCGGCGGAGGGCTGCTGCGGCGCGGGCGCCTGGGCCTGCGGGACGGGTGCGGGCGCGGGCGCCGCGGGTGCGGCGGCTCCCGGCCAGGCGCCGGGCGCACCGCTGCCGGGCCGCGCGGCGCCGGGCCAGGCACCGGGCTGGGGCGCGGCGGCCTGGGGCGCCGGAGCGGGCGCGGGAGCCTGGGCCGGAGCCGGGGCGGGCGCGGCCTGCAGGGGAGCGGCCTGCACGGGAGCCGGCTGCATGGGCGCGGGCGGCGGGACATGGGCCTCCGCCGTCGGCACGTACCCCATCTGCGGCGCGGGCGAGGTGGTCGTGAACACGGCGGCCGGCGGCGCGGCCGCGGCCCCGCGCTCCAGCCGGTCGAGGCGCGCCTGCAGCGAGCGCTCGTCGTGGAAGGCGGCGGGCAGCAGCACGCGAGCGCAGATCAGCTCCAGCTGAAGGCGCGGCGAGGTGGCGCCGCGCATCTCGGTGAGCCCGGCGTTCACGAGGTCGGCGGCCCGGCTGAGCTCGGCCGCGCCGAACACCGACGCCTGCGCCTGCATGCGCTCGATGACGTCGGCCGGCGCGTCGATGAGCCCCTTCTCGGCGGCGTCCGGCACCGCGGCGAGGATCACCAGGTCGCGCAGCCGCTCAAGGAGGTCCGCGACGAAGCGGCGCGGGTCGTTCCCGCCCTCGATCACCCGGTCCACGACCTCGAAGGCCGCGGCACCGTCACCGGCCGCGAACGCGTCCACGACCGAGTCGAGCAGCGAGCCGTCCGTGTACCCGAGCAGGGACGTCGCCATGGCATACGTCACACCGTCTTCTGCGGCACCGGCGAGCAGCTGGTCCATCACCGACATCGAGTCACGCACGGACCCGGCGCCCGCGCGCACGACCAGCGGAAGGACCCCGTCCTCGACCGGGATGCCCTCGCGGCCGCAGACCTCGCCCAGGTACTCCCGCAGCGTGCCCGGCGGCACGAGCCGGAAGGGGTAGTGGTGGGTGCGCGACCGGATCGTCCCGATGACCTTCTCGGGCTCCGTCGTCGCGAAGATGAACTTGAGGTGCTCCGGCGGCTCCTCGACCACCTTCAGCAGGGCGTTGAAGCCCGCCGAGGTGACCATGTGCGCCTCGTCGATGATGTAGATCTTGTAGCGGCTCGACGCGGGCCCGAAGAACGCCTTCTCGCGCAGGTCACGGGCGTCGTCCACACCACCGTGCGAGGCCGCGTCGATCTCGATGACGTCGATCGACCCCGGCCCGTTCCGCGCCAGGTCGCGGCAGGACTGGCACTCGCCGCACGGCGTCGGGGTGGGACCCTTCTCACAGTTCAGACACCGCGCGAGGATCCGCGCGCTGGTCGTCTTGCCGCAGCCGCGCGGCCCGCTGAACAGGTACGCGTGATTGACCCGGTTGTTCCGCAGCGCCTGCTGCAGCGGGTCGGTGACATGCTCCTGCCCGATGACCTCGGCGAAGGACTCGGGACGGTAGCGGCGGTACAGCGCGAGAGACGACACGTATACGAGGTTATAGGCGCCCACCGACAACCCGGGAACGACGGACAGGCGCGGCCGGGACGGCCGGGGCGGCCCCGGTCGGCGCCCCCGGGAACGCAAGCGCCCCCCACGCACCCGCCAGAGCCGACCTACCCTTGCTGCCTTCCGGCCCTGGGGGAGTTCAGTCAGATAGCGCCACGTGAGGGGCTCCGCCCAGAGTACCCGATCCGGGCCCCCTCTCGTCCCCCTCCCCGACCCGCCTCCCGACCCGCACCCCGACCTGCGTCCTTCGCCGGACCCCCGCTCCGGATCACGTGCGCGAGCACCCCTTCCGGTCATGTAATGTTCTCCACGGAGGATTCGCCTAGAGGCCTAGGGCGCACGCTTGGAAAGCGTGTTGGGGGCAACCCCTCACGAGTTCGAATCTCGTATCCTCCGCCAGCCCAGAGGGCCGGACCGCGAAAGCGGCCCGGCCCTCTGGCTTTTCTGCGGCTTTTCAGATCGAAACGGCGTCAGCCGACGGGCGTCGTGATCGTCGCCGCGTTGTTGCCGGGCCGCGGGTCCGGGGTGTCGCTGGTCGCGGAGACCTCGTTCGTCACGCCGCCGCTGGTCGCGCGGACCTTCACGGCGATCGTGACGGTCGCGGCCGCGCCCCGGCCCAGGGTGCCGAAGTGGCAGGTCACCGTGTCCGTCGTACCGGTCGGCGGGGTGTCGCAGTAGCCGACCGACGGGCTGGCGCTCGCGTAGCGGGCGTTGGCGGGGAGGTGGTCGGTGAGGACGACGTCGTCCGCGGAGGTCGGGCCGTAGTTGTGGACCCGTACGGAATAGGTGAGGGTGCCGCCGTTGGCGACCGGCTCCGGGCTCGCGGCGATCGAGGTGGCGAGGTCGGCGAGGGGGCGGCTGACGGCGATGCTGTGCTCGAAGCCCGCGCCGATCGACGTGGCGCCTTCGAGGAATCGGGTGCAGGGCGCGGTCTGGCCGAGGGCGCAGACGCGGACCGGCGTCAGACCGTTGGTCGTGGTGCCGTCGCCGAGCTGGCCGTTCGCGTTGTCGCCCCAGGCGCGTACGGAACCGTCGGAGCGCAGCGCGAGGCTGTGGTAGCCGGTGATGCCGGCGGCCACCGCGGTGACCCCGGTCAGGCGCGCGGCGCAGTTGCCCGGCGCGCAGACCTGTACCGGGATGTTCCGGAACGTGGTGGTGCCGTCGCCGAGCTGGCCGTACCCGTTGCCGCCCCAGGAGACGACGGTGCCGTCGGCCCGCGCGGCCAGGCTGTGCGTCTCTCCCGCGGCCACGGACTTCACGCCCGTCAGGAAGACCGAGCACGGTGCGGTCTGGCCGACCGCGCAGACCCGTACGGGGCTGGCGTGCTGGTCGTTGTCGCCGATTCCCAGAAGGCCGCCCGCGCCCCAGCTGTAGACGGTGCCGTCGGTGCGGGACGCGACGCTGTGGAACTCTCCGGCCGCCACGGAGACCACGTCGGAGAGCTCGATCTGCACCGGGGTGGCGCGGGCCAGGGTGGTGCCGTCGCCGAGCTGGCCGTTGCCGTTGAAGCCCCAGGTCGCGACCGAGCCGTCGGAGCGCGCCGCGATGGCGTGCTGGTAACCCGTGGCGAGGCTGGTGACCCTGGACAGGAACTGGGTGCACGGCGCGGTCGTGCCCACGTCGCAGACGCGGACCGGGGTGGGCCGGTCGGTCGTGGTGCCGTCGCCGAGCCTGCCACCGACGCCGCTCCCCCAGGCGAGCACGGTTCCGTCGGTGAGCAGCGCGAAGCTGTGGACGTCGCCGACCGCGACGGAGACCACTCCGGTGAGGAACCTCGTGCACGGCGCGGTCTCGCCGAAGGCGCAGACGTGGACGGGCGTGGTGCGGGTGGTCGTGGTGCCGTCGCCCAGCTGCCCGTTCGCGTTGTTGCCCCAGCCGACGACGGACCCGTCCTCCAGGAGGGCGATGCTGTGCCCGTCACCCGCCGCGACCTGCACGACCTTGTCGAGCGGCACGGTGCAGGGAGCGTTCCCGCAGACCCGCCCGGGCACGGTGCTCGTACCGACGGTGCTGCCGTCGCCGAGCTGGCCGAGACCGTTGCTGCCCCAGGCCAGGGCCGTGCCCGGCGGGCCGGTCCGGATGTCCCGCGCGACGTCCGGACCTCCGCCGAACCGTCCGCCCGCGCCGTCGGCGTACGCGGGGGGCAGGGCGGACAGTGCGAGCGCGGCGACCACGCCCAGGACGGCGGCGAGTGGTCTTCGGAGGGTGGGGACGTGCATACGCGTTCCTCTCACCGGGCCGGAACGGCTCCGGCCGACGCGCTCACCATGCGGGCGCGCCCGGGCGCGCAGGCGTCAGCGACACCTCGCCGCCGCGCGCCTTCACCCGATGCGGTGCGTGCACCACAGCCGGGTGGGTGGAGGGTGCGCGGGGCGCGCGGGGATCCGCGCCGCGCGCGTGCGGCTCAGTCGTCGAAGTTGTCGCTGGCCAGCCGGAGCGCCAGGTCCTGCAGGATGTGCTCGGTGTCCGGCTCCGCGCCCGAGGCGTCGTGCGCGTCGGCCAGGGCGTCGAAGGCCGTGATGAAGCCGTTGACGAGCGCGCTCAGCGGCTCGGAGAGCTGGGCCAGGACCGAGAACCCGATCTCCTCGGCGCTGGCCTCGGCCGGCACCGCGAACTGCCCCGGGATCACCTCCCCCAGCAGGTCCGAGACCAGGCTCTCGTCGACCCCGCCGCGCAGGGCCGTCAGTGCGGCGATCGCCTTGATCTTGATCTCGTTCTCGGTCACACGTCGAGCCTAGGAGTCGGTACGGGCCCGGGGCCGCAATTCGCGCGACACGCAGGCCGAGGAGGTGTCCTTCTCGGAGGCCGCCGCCCCGCCGCTGGATTCCTCGGCCCGCTTTCCGGGCAGCCGGCCCGCCAGGGCCAGCGTTCCCGCCGCCGCGCCGAGTCCGGCGAGCAGGGCCGACCACCAGAGGGTGGCGGGGCCGAGCGACGTGTACACGGTGACGCCGAGGGTGAGCGCGGCGAAGCGGGCCGTGCCCCACGTCCAGCTGAAGGCACCCTGGTAGCGGCCGCGGGCGTGGGCCGGGGCCAGGTTGGAGACGATCGTGGCGGCGATGCCGGAGACGACGACCTCGCCGAGGGACCAGACGACGACCGAGACCGTGAAGCCCACGATGCCGTCGGCCATGCCGGTCAGGGCGACCCCGACCGCGACGAGGGTGCTGCCCGCGGCCTGCACCGGAAGCTGGGGCAGCCGGGCCAGGCGGGCGGCGGTGAAGGGCTGGAGGGCGACGACGAGGACGGCGTTGACGGCCGCCATCGCGCCATACGCCGCGGGCGGCAGGCCGCTGTCGTGGACGGCGAGCGGCAGGGCGACCTCGGTGAGGGAGTAGACGAAGAGCTGGACGCCGAAGAGCGGCAGGAGGACGAGGGCGCGGCGGTCGCGGAACACGACGCCGTACCCGATGCCGCCGCGGCCGATACCGCTGCCGCCGCGGCCGGTGCCGTCGCCGTCGCCCGCCGGGTCGTCCACAGGCCGTGGAGGACGCGGCGGCTCGCTCAGGCGGGTCACGACCACGAGCGCGTACAGCAGCATCGTTCCCGCGTCGACCGTGAACAGCAGCCAGTAGCCCTGCGCGGCGAGCACTCCGCCCAGCACGCCGGCGACCGCCGTACCGAGGTTCACGCCCCAGCCGAAGAGGGCGTACGCGCGCTGCCGGCGTTCGGCGTCGACGGCGTCCGCCATCAGGGCGTACGCGGCCGGGGCGACGACCATTCCGGTGGCACTCACCAGCAGCGCGGCGGCGGCCATCGCCCACACGCCGGGCGCCACGAACAGCGCGCCCTGCGCCGCCGCCGAGCCGACGAGGCCGATGAGCATGGTGGGGCGGCGGCCGAGGCGGTCGGCGAGGACACCGCCGACGGCCGGGCCGAGGAGGTTGCCGGCGCCGAGCGCGCCGAGGACACACGTGGTGTCGGTGCCGGTCACCCCGCGGGAGGCGAGGAAGAAGACGAGGAAGGGCGTGACGAGGAAGCCGAGGCGGTTGACGACCGTACCGGCGAAGATCGTCCACACGACGGCGGGGAGGTCTCTGAAGGAGCTGGGCATGCCGGGAGCGTGCTCCCCTGCCCGTACCGCCCTCCAATGATTAAGCTCAGACCGAATCGGACCGAATCCGCCGCGGGGGCGCGGGGCGCGGACACGGGGCGCGGACACGGGGGTGCGCATGGAAGCCGGGCTCGTCTTCTCCGCCGCGGACCTCGCGCAGACCCGTTTCGCCGTCTCCCCCATGTGGGAGGTGGTCACCAGCTTCCGGCAGCTGCTCCGCGCCCCCAACAGCCATCCTCTGCACCGCCGTTGGTTCGAACAGGTCCGGCCCCGCTTCCTGCGCGCCGGGCTCGACCGGGGACGGCTCGCCGCGCTGGTCCCGGCCCACGGCTACCTCGCCGACTTCCTGAACCCCACCCCCACCACCCCCTTCCCCTCCCTGGGCACCGAACTCGACGCCATCGGCCGCACCCCCGCCGACCGGATCGCCCACGACCTGAAAATCCTCGACGGGGCCCACGGCATCCGCCTCAACCCCTCCGACATCGACCTCGACCGGCTCCGCGACGAGATCCTCACCTACTGGGAACTCGCCCTGGCCCCCTACTGGGCCCGCATCCGCGGCCTCCTCGAAGCCGATGTCTTCCACCGCGCCCGGCAGGTCGCCGAACACGGTTCGGCGCGCGTGCTCGGCGAACTCCACGAGACCGTGCGGTGGGACGACGACACCCTGCGGCTCGTCTGGCACGCCTGCGGGCTCACCCGCGACCAGGCAGGGGCCGGACTGCTGCTCATCCCGTCCGCGTTCGCCTGGCCGAAGGTCCTGACCCGCTCCGTGTCCCCCGATCCACCCCAACTCGCCTATCCCGCACGCGGGATCGGCAACCTCTGGGAGCCCCGCACCACGACCGCCGCCACCGAAGCCGTCGCCGCCGTGCTCGGGCGCTCGCGCGCCCTGCTGCTCGCCGAGCTCGACACACCCGCGTCGACGACCCGGCTCGCCGCCGCCTTCGGGCTCTCGGCGCCCGCGGTCTCCCAGCACCTCATCGCCCTGCGCAACGCCGGCCTGGTCACCGCGCACCGCAGCGGCCGGTCCGTCCTCTACGCCCGCACCGCCGTCGCCGACGCGCTGCTCTGCCCGGCCAAGGAGCCCGTGTGACCCGTGTGACCCCTTCTACTCCTGTGACCTGGACCGAGCGGACACTTCGCGTACGGGACGGGGTGCGGCTCTCGCTCCGCGACTGGGGCGGCGGGGACGGGGACGGCGACCGGCAGCCGCTCCTCCTGCTCCACGGGCTCGCCGGGCACGCCGGCGAATGGGACGCGCTCGCCCGGCGTCTGCGCGCCGACGGGCACCGGGTCGTCGCCCTCGACCAGCGCGGGCACGGTGCGAGCGAGCGGCGGCCGAAGGACGTGTCGCGGGCCGCGTACGTCGCCGACGTCATCGAGGTGTGCCGACAACTCGGGTTCGACCGGCCGGTGTTGATCGGGCAGTCGTACGGAGGCCACGCCGCGCTCCTGACCGCCGCCGCGCACTCCGACCGGATCTCGGCGGCCGTCCTCGTCGAGGCGGGGCCCGGCGCCGGCTCTCCCGAGACCCTGGCGGAGGTCGGCGGCTGGCTGCGCGGGTGGCCGGTGCCGTTCCCGACGCGCGAGGCGGCGGTCGCGTACCTCGGCGGCGGTCCCGTAGGGGAGGGCTGGGCGGACGGCCTGGAGGAGCGGGACGGCGGGCTCCGGCCCCGATTCGACCCCGAGGTGCTGATCGCCTCGCTCGCCGAGAACACCGGGCGGGCCTGGTGGGAGGAGTGGGCGGCCATCGACGTGCCCGTCCTCGCCGTGCTCGGCCGGAACGGGATCATCCCGGGCGACGAGTACGCCGAGATGGCACGGCGGCAGCCCGAGCGGCTCCGGGCCGTCTGCGTAGCCGGCACCGGCCACGACCTGCATCTGGAGCGGCCGGACGTCCTCCACGCACTCGTCTCCGGGTTCCTCGTGTCCGGACTCCTCGCCGAGTGACCGGCTGCACGCGGGACCACCCGCGACCGTGCCGGTGGAGAACAGCCGGGAGCCGGCGGCGGGGACCGGCGGCAGCGACCGGCGGCAGCGGTGACGGACTTCCCGGCGGCCTGAGGGCCATGCTTGGCCCCATGGGTGAGAGGCATGAGACGAGAAGGATCGACCCTGCCGAGCGCCGGGCCCGGCTCGCGGTGCGGCACCGGCTGGCCGGGGCGGCGCGGGCGGGGACGGCCGAGGAGGTGGCCGGTTCGCTGGTGGCGCTGCACGCGACGGACCCGGCGACGGTGTTCCTGGCGGCGGGCGCACGGCTCGCGGCCGACCGGGACCCGGTGGCGGAGGTGGAGCGGGCGCTGTACGAGGAGCGGACGCTGACCCGGATGCACGGCATGCGGCACACCGTCTTCGTCGTGCCCTCCGCGCTCGCGGCCGTCGTCCACTCCTCCACCGCCGACGCGGCCTCGGCCCGCGAACGCACCACGCTCCTCAAGCACCTGGCCGCCGGCAGCGACTACGACGAAGCGTGGCTCGCCGAGACCGAGCGCCAGGTCCTGGCCGAACTGGCGGCCCGCGGCGAGGCCACCGGCACGGAACTCGGCGCGGCCGTACCGCGCCTGCGGGCGCAGTTCCTGTACGGCGTGGGCACCAACCAGGAAGGCCCGCAGTCCGTCTCCAGCCGGATCCTGAGGGTCCTCGGCATGGAGGGCCGCATCGCCCGCGGCCGTCCGCAGGGCGGCTGGACGTCGAGCCGCTTCCGCTGGTCGCCGGTCCCGGCCCACGAGGACCTCCCGCCCGCCGAGGCCCGCGCGGAGCTCGTACGCCACTGGCTCGCGGCGTACGGCCCGGCGACGGAGGCGGACCTGAAGTGGTGGACGGGCTGGAAGGTGACGGACGTGCGCCGGGCCCTGGCGGCGCTCGGCGCGGAGCCGGTGACCTTGGAGGACGGGGCGGGCTTCGTCCTGCCGGACGACCTCGAACCCGTACCGCCGCTCGACGGGTCCTGGGCGGCGCTGCTGCCGGCGCTCGATCCGACGGCGATGGGCTGGCAGGCCCGCGACTGGTACCTGGACCCGGCCCACCGCGCCCCGCTCTTCGACCGGAGCGGGAACATCGGCCCGACGGTGTGGTGGGACGGCCGGATCGTCGGCGGCTGGGCTCAGCGCGCCGACGGCGAGATCGTCTGGCGGCTGCTCACGGACCCGGGGAAGGATGCCGTACGGGCGGTGGAGGCCGAAGCGGCCCGGCTGGCGGCCTGGGTCGGCGACGTCCGGGTCACACCCCGCTTCCGTACCCCGCTCGAAAGGGAACTCTCCGCGTGAGCGACGCTCTCCGCGTGAGCGACGCAGACACCGACCTCCTCCTGATATCCGCCCAGCGCACCTCCACCGCCCTCCTCCTGACCGAGGCGGCCGCGCGCCGCGGCCTGGCGGCCCGGGTGCTCGACGGACGGCCGGCGGACACCGTCGTGCGCCCGGGCGAGGCGGTGCACTGGCACGGCGGCCCGCGGCTCGCCGACGAGATCACCGAGCGGTTCGGACTCGGGCTGCTGGAGCCGTCGGACGGCTGGCTGGCGGAGCTGCCGCGGGAGTTCACCCGGCGCCGGATCAGCCTTGAGGCGTTCTCCTCCGTCTACCGCGAGGTGTGGCAGCCGGTGTTCCTGAAGCCGCCGTCGGACAAGTCCTTCGAGGCGGCGGTGTACGGCGATCCCGACCGCGGCCTCTCCGACCTCGCCCGCACCCTGCCCCCGCACACCCCGGTCCTCGTCTCGGACCCGGTGACCTTCACCGCCGAGTACCGCCTCTTCGTCCTCGACGGGCAGGTCGTGACGGGCAGCCGCTACGCCGTGTACGGGCGCCTCGACCCGGGCCCGTTGACGCCGGACGCCCGCCGCTTCGGCGCGGAGCTGCTCGCGGCGGTCGGCGACACGCTGCCGAGCGGGGTGGTCGTGGACGTCGGCCCGCTGGAGGACGGCGGCTGGGCGGTGGTGGAGGCGAACATGGCGTGGTTCGCCCAGTGCTACGCGGCGGATTCCGGCGCGGTCCTCGACGTGGTCCTGCGGTCGGCGGGCCCCCGGGAGCGGGTCGCGGAGCGGGACCGTTCGTTCCTCCGGGTGACATCGCGGGAGGCATCGGGCTGACTGTCGGCCCGATGTCGAGAAACCCGGTCCGGCTCCGACGTCCCCTGTGGAAGAACCACAGCACACCCTCCCTCCGGACGAGGAGAACGTCATGAAGTACCTGGTGATGGTGCAGGGCGCGCAGGCCGACTACGACGCCATGAACGGGAAGGCGTCCGCGCACAGCCCGGCCTGGAGCGAGCAGGACCTGAAGACGATGTTCGCGCACATGAACGCGATCAACGACGACCTCGCCGAGAGCGGGGAGCTCGTCGACGCGCAGGGGCTGGTCGAGCCGGGGCGGACCCGGTTCGTGAGCGTCGACGGCGAGGGGCGGCCGGTGGTCACGGACGGGCCGTACGGGGAGACGAAGGAGGTGCTCGCCGGATACTGGATCGTCGACTGCGAGAGCCTGGAGCGGGTGACCGAGATCGCGGCGCGGGCGGCGAGCTGCCCGCAGCCGGCCGGGGCGCCGGAGTATCCGGTGGTGATCCGGCAGATCGACGAGCGGGGCGGGGCCGACCTCCTGACGGACCTCGGCTGACGCCGGCCGACCCGGGCTGACCTCGGTTGAAGCCTTCGTACGCCGTCGAGGACCTGCTGCGGCTGCACGCGCCGCAGGTCCTCGGCGCGCTCGTGCGCCGGTACGGGCACTTCGACGCCGCCGAGGACGCCGTACAGGAGGCACTCCTCGCCGCCGCCGGGCAGTGGCCGCGGGACGGGGTGCCGGGCAATCCGCGCGGCTGGCTGATCCGGGTGGCGTCGCGACGCCTGGTGGACGCGCTGCGGTCGGAGGAGGCGCGGGCGCGGCGCGAGGAGACGGCGGTACGGCTCGAACCGCGCGTGGTACGGGCGGCGCCGGCCGAGGACGACACGCTCACGCTGCTGTTCCTGTGCTGCGACCCGGTGCTGCCGCCGGCCGCCCGGATCGCGCTGACGCTGCGGGCGGTGGGCGGCCTGACGACGGCGGAGATCGCCCACGCGTTCCTGGTGCCGGAGGCGACGGTCGCGCAGCGGATCAGCCGGGCGAAGGCGAAGCTGCGGGCGACCGGCGCGGACCACCCCTTCCATCCTCCGCGGCCCGAGGACCGGGACGCCCGCCTCGGCTCCGTCCTCCAGGTCCTCTACCTGATCTTCAACGAGGGCTACACCGCCACCTCCGGCCCCGCCCTCCACCGCGCCGACCTCGCCCGCGAGGCGATCCGGCTGACCCGGGCGGTGCGCCGGCTGCTGCCCCGCGAGGGCGCGGTGACCGGGCTGCTCGCCCTGATGCTGCTGACCGAGGCGCGCAGCGCGGCCCGCACCGGCCCGGACGGGGAGCTGGTCCCGCTCGACGAGCAGGACCGCTCCCGCTGGGACCGGGCGGCGATCGCGGAGGGCACCGCCCTGGTCGAGGAGGCCCTGACGGAGGGCCCGCCCGGCCCGTACCAGCTCCAGGCCGCCATCGCCGCCCTCCACGACGAGGCCGCGGACCCGGACGACACCGACTGGCCGCAGATCCTGGCCCTCTACGACGTCCTGCTCACGAAGATCCCGGACGACCCGATGGCGCAGCTGGGCCGCGTGGTCGCCCTCGCGATGACCGCCGGCCCGGAGGCCGGCCTGGCCGCCCTCACCGCGCTCGAACCCCGCCTCCCCGCCCCGGTGACCGCCCACCGCCTCCCCGCAGTCCGCGCCCACCTCCTCGAACGCACCGGCGCCCACCGAGCCGCGGCCGCCGCCTACCGCACGGCCGCCCGCGCGACCGAGAGCCTCCCGGAACGGCGCTATCTGCAGATGCGTGCGGCACGGCTCGATCCGTGAGCCTCGGTACGTGAGTCGGTCCGTGAGTCGGTCCGTGAGCCCGGCTCCTGGTAGTCGGCCGTCAGCCCTCGCGCAGGCGGGCCAGTGTCGTGTCCAGGTTCACCCCGCAGGACGTCGTCCGGTTGTACGGGAGCTTGCCGAGCATCGCTGCCATGCCGCAGGTGTTGGTGAGGGCCGAGTAGGCCAGGCCGGCCGCGACGGAGGCCGAGAGGAGTTGGAAGGCGGGGTGGACGAGGAGGGCGAGGAGGAGGCCGAGGAGGACGAGGGTGCCGGCGGTGAGGCGGACCTGGCGGTCCATGGCCCAGGGGGTGCGGGCCGGGGCGCCGGCGGGGCGGGCGAGGGTGTGGCCGCGGGTGGCGTAGCCGGCGGTGCCGCCGGTCAGGTCGAGGGTGGGGATGCCGTGGGCGGCGAGGCGGGCGCAGGCGGTGCGGGAGCGGTTGCCGGACTGGCAGACGACGAGGAGTCCGCCGCGGGCGGCGGCTTCCTTGAGGGCGGGGACGGCCTGGTCGAGGCGGTCGAGGGGGATGTTGAGGGCGCCGGGGACGTGGCCGCCGGCGTACTCGGCGGGGCTGCGGACGTCGACGACGGTGAGCTCGGCGAGGCGGGCGTGGGCCTGGTCGGCGTCGAGGGCGGCGGTGAGGGTCATGTCAGGTGTCATCCTTGGTCTTCGACGGGACCCCGTGGCGGGGAGTAAATTACCCCCTGGGGTATCTGTGGAGGAGTGGTCGTGGAACTGGATCTCGCGGGCGCCGAGCTGAAGGCCGTACTGAACCGGCTGCGCCGGGCGCAGGGACAGATCTCCGGAGTGATCCGGATGATCGAGGAAGGCCGCGACTGCGAGGAGGTCGTGACCCAGCTGGCGGCCGCCTCCCGGGCCCTGGACCGGGCCGGGTTCGCGATCATCGCGACCGGGCTCCAGCAGTGCGTCGCGGACATGGAGACCGGGCGCAGGACCGGCGAGGACCCCGACCAGATGCGGGCCCGGCTGGAGAAGCTCTTCCTGTCGCTGGCCTAGCGCACGGGTGCGCTAGAGCAGCAGATCGAGAAGCATCAGGGCCGCCACCGCCAGCAGGAGGAGGCCGAAGGCTCTTCGCAGTCTGTCGGCCGGTATGCGGCCGGCGAGCCTTCGGCCGTCCCACGCGCCGAGCACCGCCGCCCCCGCGAACGGCGCGACGACCGCCCAGTCGAGTGGCGCGGCGGTCCCCGAGCGGGCGAGCAGCGCGGCCAGCGCGTTGACGGCGACGACGAGCAGGCTCGTGCCGACGGCCGGGCGCATCCGCAGGCCGACGACCTGGACGAGCGCCGGTACGGTCAGGAAACCGCCGCCCACGCCCAGGACCCCGGTCACCGCGCCGAGCCCGGCGCCCGCGCCCGCGACGGCCGGGGCGGAGCGCCGGACGGCCGCGCCCTCGGGGGCGCGGCGGACCATCCGTACCGCCGCGAACCCCGCCACCGCCACGAAGCCGGCGGTCAGCAGCCACTCCGGTACCCGCGCGGCGAGCAGTCCGCCGAGCGCGGCCGGCACGAGCCCGGCCGCGGCGAACACCGCGCCCGTGCGCCAGCGCACCTGGCCGTCGCGGGCGTGCCCGTAGAGCGCGGTCGCGGAGGTCGCGAGCACGATGAGCAGGCTCGCGGTGGCGGCGGCGCCCGGGGTGAATCCCAGCAGGTAGATGAGGGCCGGGACGGCGAGCACACTGCCGCCTCCGCCGAGCGCCCCGAGCGCGAGCCCGACGACGGCACCGGCCGCGAGGGCGGTCACTGTCACCAACACTCCCGTACTCCTTCCAGGAACGAGACACCCGATCCCAATTACCCCCCGGGGTATACATCCGACTCGGCCGACGATAACAGAAGTACCCCCGGGGGTATCCAGCGGGAGCTAAGCGGACAGCTATCCGCTTCTTCGGAGGGGCGGGTATGCTCGAAGGCAGGAAACGACCGATGGGGGAAGCAGCGGGAGAGGCAGGCAACAGGCGATGAGCACGAGGAAACCGCAGGCCGAGGGCGGGCCGACGGCCCGGCCCGCGCCGCTGCTCAGCCTGCTGCCGACGGCCGGCACCCCGGCCCCCGAGCGCGCCGACGCCGCCCGCAACCGCCGCCGGATCCTGGACGCCGCCGCCCGGATCGTCGCCGAGTCGGGCCCCGAGGCGGTCACCATGAACCTGGTCGCACACGCCAGCGGGATCGGCGTCGGGACCGTCTACCGCCGCTTCGGCGACGTCTCCCAGCTGCTGTGGGCGCTCCTCGACGACCGCGAGCGGCAGTTCCAGGAGGCGTACCTCGGCGGCCCGCCCCCGCTCGGCCCCGGCGCCCCCGCCGCCCAGCGCCTCGACGCCTTCCTCGACGCCCTCGTCGACCGCGTCGTCGAACAGCGCGCCATCCTCCTCGCGGCCCAGACCGCCGCCCCCAGCGCCCGCTACACCAGCGGCGCCTACCTCGCGATGCACGCCCACGTCACGATGCTGGTCACCCACACCCGCCCCACCGCGAACGCCCCCCTCGTGGCGCACCTCCTCCTCGCCCCGTTCTCACCGAGCCTGATGCACCACCTGTCCCAGGAGCAGCAGCTGTCGGCGGAGGAACTGAAGGCGGGCGTAAGGGAGTTGCTGAGTCTGCGGAGCCTCTGACCGCCTTGCCCGTCCGCCCCTTGGAAACGCTGGACCGGCCTCGCGCCACCGGCGCATGATCAGGCCATGAACAGCGCTTCCAAGACCTTCCTCGTCCTCCACGGCTTCCAGAACCACCGCCCGCCCGGTCACTGGCAGCACTGGCTCGCCGGTGCGCTGCGCGAGCGCGGGCACGAGGTGCGGTATCCGCAGCTTCCGGAGCCGGACGCGCCGCGGCTCGGGGAGTGGCTGGACGCGCTGGCGAGGGAGGGGGAACGGCCGGGTGACGGGAGCGAGTTCGTCGTGCTCGGGCACAGTCTGAGCGTGCTGTTGTGGCTGCGGGCGGTGGCCGCCGGGCGGGCGCCGGAGGCGGACCGGGTGCTGCTCGTGGCGCCGCCGTCGCCGCGGGTCGTGGCCTCGATTCCGGAGATCGCGGAGTTCGCCGAGGGGCTCGACCTGACCGGGCTCGACGTGAAGAACGCCCGGCTCGTGCACGGGGACGGCGACCCGTACTGCCCCGAGGGCGCCGACGTGCACTACGGCGGCCCGCTCGGGCTCGACGCGGACCACGTACCCGGGGGCGCGCACCTGGACCTCGATGCCGGATACGGCGCATGGCCGGATGTGCTCGCCTGGTGCGAGAACGCGGAGGCGCGGGTGGGCGGCAACCGCTAGCGTCGGGCGGATGCCCATCGAGACGTTTCCCCGCACCCCGCCGTACGACGAAGGCATGCTCGACGTCGGCGACGGCAACCACGTCCACTGGTCCGTCGCCGGCAACCCCGAGGGCAAGCCCGCACTCCTCGTGCACGGCGGCCCGGGCTCCGGGGCGTCGGAAGGGGCCCGGCGGTACTTCGACCCGGCCCGGTACCGGATCGTCCAGTTCGACCAGCGCGGCTGCGGCCGCTCCACCCCGCACGCGAGCGACCCGGCCACCGACCTGACGGTCAACACCACCGCACACCTGATCGCCGACATGGAGCGGCTGCGCGTCCATCTCGGCATCGACCGCTGGCTGCTGTTCGGCGGCTCCTGGGGCTCCACGCTGATCCTCGCGTACGCCGAGGCGCACCCGGAGCGGGTGACCGAGATCGTGATCGCGGGCGTGACCACCACCCGCCGTTCCGAGACGGCCTGGCTGTACGGAGGCGTCGGCGCCTACTTCCCCGAGGCCCACGAGCGCTTCCGGGAGGCCGTGGACGCGCCCGCGCACGCCGGCGCCCAGGAGCTGATCGAGGCGTACGGCGCCCGCATGGCCCACCCCGACCCGGCCGTACGGGAGAAGGCGGCGAACGACTGGTGCGCCTGGGAGGACGCCGTCCTGTCGCTGGAGGGCCAGGGCACCCCCTACGCCGACCGCGCCGACGCCGCCCGGCTCGGCTTCGTACGGATCTGCTCGCACTACTTCGCGCAGGGCGCGTTCCTGGAGGAGGGCGCCCTGATCCGGGACGCCCACCGGCTCGCCGGCATCCCGGGCGTGCTCGTGCACGGCCGGCTCGACATGGGCGGGCCCCTGACCACCGCCTGGGAGCTGACCAGGGCGTGGCCGGACGCCGAGCTGCACGTCGTCGAGGCGGCCGGCCACCTCGGCGACGACGAGACCCACCGTCACCTCATGACCGCCCTCGAACGCTTCGCGAAGGCGGACCCGGAGAGCTGACCCGGAGGGTGGCCTGGAGGGGTGGCCCGGAGATCTGACCTGCAACGTGGCCCGGAGCCCGGCGAGGTGACGCGGCGAGGTGACCCGGAGCGGTGACCCGGAGGGGTGACCCACCGGGCGGGGGCACCCGCCCGGTCCGATGATCAGGGCATGAGCCCCACGCGCCCCACGATCCACCTCGCCCAGCAGCCCGACGCCGACGCGCTCCTCGCCCGCTCCCCGCTCGCCGCGCTCGTCGGCATGCTCCTCGACCAGCAGGTGCCGATGGAGTGGGCCTTCTCCGGTCCGTACACCATCGCGACCCGCATGGGCCGGGACGACCTCGACGCGGGTGAGATCGCCGCCCGGGACCCGGAGACGTTCGCCGCGCTGCTCTCCGAGAAGCCGGCCGTGCACCGCTACCCCGGCTCCATGGCCAAGCGGATCCAGCAGCTGTGCCGCTTCCTCGTCGACGAGTACGGCGGCGACGCGGAGGCGGTGTGGCGCGATGCGGCCGACGGCCGGGACCTGCTGGCCCGTCTGGAGGCGCTGCCCGGCTTCGGGAAGCAGAAGGCGCAGATCTTCCTCGCGCTGCTCGGCAAGCAGTACGGGGTGCATCCGAAGGGCTGGCGGGAGGCGGCCGGGCCGTACGGGGAGGCGAACTGCTACCGCTCGGCCGCCGACATCACCGACGCGGACTCGCTGGCGAAAGTGCGGGCCCACAAGCAGGAGATGAAGGCCGCTGCCAAGGCCGCGAAATCAGCCACCGCGCCATCCTCCTCGGCAAAGTCCGGGAAAAGTAGCAGGAATTGATAATTCCAGATGGCAGTCCTGTTCTATGTGACGGGAATTGTGTCGGTCGTGTTCACAGAACCACCTCGAAGTCGCTAGCTTCCCCTCAACTCGACACCTCGGGAAGGACTTCTGTGAACGCATCCCAGCGCAGAGCCGCCGCCGTCCTCGCCGCCGCCGCACTCGCCACCCCGCTGGTGCTCGCCGCGCCCGCCACCGCCTCCCCCGAACCCGGGGCGGCGCAGGCCCGGGACGCCGCCCGGCTGGCGCGGAAGCTGGTCCGCGCGACGTCCGCCGAGGACGCGTACAGGCACCTGCAGAGGTTCCAGGCGATAGCCGACTCGGCCGGCGGCAACCGCGCGGCCGGCACCCTCGGCCACGACGCCTCGGCCGCGTACGTCTACACGCAGCTGAAGAAGGCCGGCTACGCCGTCACGTACCAGAAGTTCGACTTCATCTACACCCAGACGCTCGCCGAGAAGGCCACCGTCGCCTCCGCCACCCCGGCCCGCGACCTGACGCTCCGCGCGATGACCTACACCGCCTCCACCCCGGAAGGCGGCATCACGGCCGAACTCGCCGCCGCCCCGGTCGACGCCGACGGCAGCAACGGCTGCGAGCCGGGCGACTTCGCCGCCGGCGCCTTCACCGGCAGGATCGCGCTGATCAAGCGCGGCGGCTGCACCTTCGCCGTCAAGCAGGCGAACGCCGCCGCGGCCGGCGCCGTCGCCGCGATCGTCTACAACAACGTCGACGGCCTGCTCTCCGGCACCCTCGGCGACCCGGCCGCCGTCAGGATCCCGACCGGCGGCCTCCCCAAGGCCGAGGGCGAGCAACTCGCCGCCGACCTCGCCAAGGGCCCGGTCCGCCTCTCCTTCGAGCTGCGCCAGCTCCAGGAGAAGCGTTCCACCAACAACGTCATCGCGGAGACCCCGAACGGCAACGCCGCCAACACCGTGATGCTCGGCTCCCACCTCGACTCCGTCACCGCCGGTCCCGGCATCAACGACAACGGTTCCGGCTCCGCCGGTCTCCTCCAGACCGCTCTGGAGCTCGCCAGGACCAAGGAGCTGGGCAAGGTCCGCAACAAGCTCCGCTTCGCCTGGTGGTCCGCCGAGGAGAACGGTCTGCTCGGCTCCGAGCACTACGTCGAGAACCTCACGGACCTCGGCAGGAAGGAGATCAGGCTCTACCTCAACTTCGACATGATCGCCTCGCCGAACTACGGGCTCTTCGTCTACGACGGCGACAACTCCGACGGCGTCGGCGCGGGCGCCGGCCCCGAGGGCTCCGCCCAGCTGGAGCGGGACATCACCGACTTCATGGACCGGAGCGGCGCCCCGCACGAGGGCACCGACTTCACCGGCCGCTCCGACTACGGCCCGTTCATCGGGGCCGGCATCCCCTCCGGCGGCACCTTCACCGGCGCCGAGGGCCTCAAGACCGCAGCCCAGGCGCAGAAGTTCGGCGGCCAGGCGGGCGTCGCGTACGACGTGAACTACCACGCCAAGGGCGACACCATCGAGAACATCGACATGCGCGCCTTCGACGTCAACATCGACGTCATCGCCAACGCCGTGGGCACCTACGCCCACGACATCAGCTCCCTCAAGCGGCCGGTGACCTTCGTGCCGACCACGGGCACCGGCGACTCGGGCAGCAGCGGCGGCGGCCTGCACGGCGACCACGACGAGGTGACCGAGTAGTCACCGCTTCCGGCGCGCGGTCCCGAACAGCGAACGGCTGATCTCCCGGCCCAGCTGGGTGCCGACCGACCGCGCCAGGGACCTGAACAGGCCGCTGCCGACGACCTGTTCGACGAGCGAGGGCTCCTCCTCCGGCTGTTTCCGTGCCTGAGGGGCCCTCGCTCCCTCCTTTTCGGCGGCGGCCTGTTCCGCGGCCTGTTCCGCCGCCTGCTCCGCCGCCTGCTGCTCCGCCGTCAGCTTCTCGTACGCCGACGTCCGGTCCACCGCCTCCGCGTACCGCCCGTACAGCGGCGAGGCCTTCACCGCCGCCGCGAGGTCGGCCGCCGGGACCGGCCCCATCAGCGACTGCGGGGCGCGCAGCCGGGTCGCCGCCACCGGCGTCGGGGCGCCCTTCTCGCTGAGTACGGTGACGACCGCCTCGCCCGTACCGAGCCCGGTCAGCACCTCCTCCAGGTCGTACGCCGACTTCGGGAAGGTCCGGACGGTCGCCTTCAGCGCCTTGGCGTCGTCCGGGGTGAAGGCGCGCAGCGCGTGCTGGACCCGGTTGCCGAGCTGGGCGAGGACGTCCGCGGGCACGTCCTTCGGGGTCTGCGTCACGAAGAAGATGCCGACGCCCTTGGAGCGGATGAGCCGCACGGTCCGGGTGACCGACTCCAGGAACGCCTTCGAGGCCCCGCTGAAGAGCAGATGGGCCTCGTCGAAGAAGAAGACCAGCTTGGGCTTGTCGAGGTCGCCTACCTCCGGCAGTTCCCCGTACAGATCCGCGAGCAGCCACATCAGGAAGGTGGAGAAGAGCTGCGGCCTGTCCTGTACGGCGGGCAGTTCGAGTACGGAGACGACGCCGCGTCCGTCGCCGCCCGGCGCCGTCCGCAGGAACTCGCTCGTGTCGAACTCCGGCTCCCCGAAGAAGCCGGCCGCGCCCTGCTGCTCGAAGGCGGTGATCGCGCGCAGGATCACCCCGGCGGTGACCGTCGAGAGTCCGCCGATGCCCTTCAGCTCGGCCTTGCCCTGGTCCGAGACGAGGAACGCGACGACCGCCCGCAGGTCCTTGAGGTCGATCAGCTCCAGGCCCTTGCTGTCGGCGTAGTGGAAGATCAGGCCGAGCGACTGCTCCTGGGTCTGGTTGAGCCGGAGCACCTTGGAGAGGAGCAGCGGGCCGAAACCGGTGACGGTGGCCCGGATGGGGATGCCGGTACCGCCCGGTTCGCCCCCGAGCTCGTAGAACTCGCACGGGAATCCCGTCGCCGTCCACTCCTGGCCGACCTGGCCGGCCCGTTCGCGCACCTTCTCGCCGTCCTGGCCGGGCGCGGAGATGCCGGAGACGTCGCCCTTGATGTCGGCGAGGAAGACGGGCACGCCGTTCGCGGAGAGCTGTTCGGCGAGCAGCTGGAGGGTCTTGGTCTTGCCGGTGCCGGTGGCGCCGGCGACCAGTCCGTGCCGGTTGAGCATCGGCAGCGGCACGCGCACCCGCGCGTCCGGGTGACACGCGCCGTCCCAGAGCACCGCCCCCAGTTCGAGTGCGGCTCCGTCGAAGGCGTACCCGGCGGCGATGTCCGCCCAGGGCTCGGACGGCGGCTGCGCGCTCTCGGTCATGGCGGACCCCTGTCATGCTTTCGGGTGTTTTGCCCAGCTTCGCACCGGGGTCGCGTGGCTGCGCCGGGAGCCGCTTGCCCGGTAGGCTTTCCGTGTGATCTTCAAGCGCATCGGAAACGGCCGGCCGTATCCCGACCACGGCCGGGAAAGCACCCGGCAGTGGGCGGACGTGGCACCGCGCCCGGTCCGCCTCGATCAGCTGGTGACCACCAAGGGCCAGCTGGACCTGGAGACGCTGCTCGCCGAGGACTCCACCTTCTACGGCGACCTCTTCGCGCACGTCGTGAAGTGGCGCGGCGATCTCTACCTGGAGGACGGACTGCACCGCGCGGTCCGCGCCGCGCTCCAGCAGCGCCAGGTGCTGCACGCGCGCGTCCTCGAACTGGACTGAGGCCCAACCGGACTGAGCCCCGAAGGCCCCTCCGGGCCTTCCGGCTGATCCTTTCGGGGTCTCTTCGCGCCCATCCGGACGCGATCACATGATCATCCAGTAGGCATCCCCGGCGGGTCGCATTACGCTGCGTTCATGAGCATGCTCACTCCCCCCGGAATGGGCGGAAAGTACCGCATCACGGGCGACGTCTACCCGCGCATGCGCCGCCCCCACCGCCGGCGCAGGATCGTCCTCGGGGCTACGGCCGCCGTGCTCGTGCTCGGCGCGGCCGGCTGGGGGACGCTGCAGCTCGTGGACGTCTTCTCCGGCGGCGACGAGAAGACCACCACGGCCGCCGGCAAGCAGAACGACTGCAAGCCCGTCCCCAAGGCGAGTGCGCAGCCCGGCGCCGCCGCCCTCCCCAAGCCGGCCCAGATCACCGTGAACGTCTACAACGCGACCCCGCGCGGCGGGCTCGCGAAGGCGACCGCGGACGAGCTGAAGAAGCGCGGCTTCGTCATCGGGAAGGTCGGCAACGCGCCCGCCGCGTACGACAAGAAGGTCCCCGGCACCGGACTGCTGCTCGGCGCGCCCGGCGCCACCAAGGGCACCTTCTCGGTCGTCGGCACGCAGCTCAAGGGCGCAACGACAAAGGTCGACGCCCGCCCCACGGCGGACGTCGACCTGATCATCGGTACGGCCTTCAAGCAGCTCGACCCGAAGGCGGCGGCGGACGCGGCGCTGGTCGCGCTCAACAAGCCGAAGCCGGCCGCGCCCTGCAAGAGCTAGCTGCCGCCCGGGGCCGCCACGGGCCCGGGCTGCCCGGCGACTACTCGGCGCTGCCGTACATCCGGTCGCCCGCGTCGCCCAGGCCCGGCACGATGTAGCCGTGCTCGTTGAGCCGCTCGTCGACCGAGGCCGTCACGACGGTCACCGGCGTGCCCGCGAGCTCGCGCTCCATGACCTCGACGCCCTCCGGGGCGGCGAGCAGCACGACCGCGGTCACGTCGTCGGCGCCGCGCCGGATCAGCTCCTGGATCGCCGCGACGAGCGTGCCGCCGGTCGCCAGCATCGGGTCCAGGACGTACACCTGGCGGCCGGACAGGTCCTCCGGCATCCGCGTCGCGTAGGTCGACGCCTCCAGCGTCTCCTCGTTGCGGATCATGCCGAGGAAGCCGACCTCGGCCGTCGGCAGCAGCCGCACCATGCCGTCCAGCATGCCGAGGCCGGCGCGCAGGATCGGGACCACGAGCGGCCGCGGGTGCGACAGCTTCACGCCGGTCGTCGGCGTCACCGGGGTCTCGATGTCGACCTGCTCGGTGCGCACGTCCCTCGTCGCCTCGTAGGCGAGCAGCGTGACCAGCTCGTCGGCGAGCCGGCGGAAGGTGGCGGAGTCCGTGCGCTTGTCGCGCAGGGTGGTGAGCTTGTGGGCGACCAGCGGGTGGTCAACAACATGGAGACGCATGACTCAACAGTAGCCGGGAACGGTGGCCGGAACTGGCGTCAACCCTCGCGAGCGGGGGAAGGTGGGGGCACAGGGAACCCGCTGATGGGGTGGTGTGGCCTATGGCCGACCTGGAACGGCACGAGCCGGGCGACGAGGCTCCCGAGGAGGAGCCCCGCCGGGAGACCGACGCGGAGCGCCGCAGACGCCGCGCGCAGTTCCTGCGCGAGCTGAACGAGGCCAAGGCGCTGCGCGACCGCGTCCAGCCGCGGCGCGCCCGGGCGGCACGGATGCGGCAGGCGATGCGCATGCGGACGTTCCGCTGGTGAACGGCGGTGACCAGTGGGAAGGGGCGCCGGCCGTGCGCCCCCTCAGTGCGCCGGGGTCGCACGCCCGCCCGATCCGGGCGTCGTTCAGACTGATGCACGACGCAAGAGCCGAAGACCTCTCCAACGGGCGAGGTTTCTGTCACGATGCCGATTGGGCGGGGCATCAGGAGCGCGCCGCCGGATCATCACACCTCTGATCAGTGGGAGAGTCAGGTGTACTTCGCCGCACTGCTCGCGCGCACCGAAGACGGGTGGGAAGCGAGCGATATCGAGCTCGACAACGTGGAAACGCTGGCGGACCTCGCCGACCTGGCCCGCGAGTCCGCGGCCGACGACGGCGAGACGGTGATCGTCTTCATCGAGCAGGAGGACGAGTGGTTCGGCATCGTCCGGGTCGACGGCGAGGACGACCCGCGCGTCTTCGTGTCGAACGGCGCCGCCGCGTCCCGCTCCTCGTACGGGGAGATCCTCACCGGCGAACTCCTCGGCAAGGACCGTGACGGCGCCGACACCGACCTGGACGCGCTGGACCTGGACGGCACCGAGGACGGCGAGCCGGAGGCGGTCGAGGCCGACGCGGACGCGGACGACACCGACGGCGCCATCGCGCCGGCCGGTCCGCTCGGCGAGGGCCGGGTGCTGGCCGACCTCGGCATGTCCGAGCGGGACCTGCTCGGCCTGGAGACCGGCGACGCCCTCGGGGAGATCGCGGACGCCATCGGTGCCGGGGAGATCCTGGAGGCCGTGCGCTAGTGCCGCTCGCCGTACCCGTACCCGGCCCTGGCGGAGTCCCCGATCCCGTACGGGAAGAGGGAGCCGCCCGGGAGGCCGGCCCCGATCCCGTACGGGACCCCTGGCGCGACCCCATGCGGCGCGCGCTCGACGAGGCCGACAAGGCCGCGCTGGCCGGTGACGTGCCGGTCGGCGCGGTGGTGCTCTCGCCCGACGGCGGCGTCCTCGCGCTCGGCCACAACGAGCGCGAGGCGACCGGCGACCCCACCGCCCACGCCGAGGTGCTGGCGCTGCGCCGGGCCGCGGCGGCGCTCGGCGAGTGGCGGCTGACCGGCTGCACGCTCGTCGTGACCCTGGAGCCCTGTGTGATGTGCGCGGGCGCGCTCGTCCAGGCGCGGGTCGAACGGGTGGTGTTCGGCGCCTGGGACGAGAAGGCCGGCGCCACCGGATCCCTCTGGGACCTCGTCCGGGACCGGCGGCTCAACCACCGGCCCGAGGTGATCCAGGGCGTCCTGGAGGCGGAGTGCTCGGCCCAGCTGACCCGCTTCTTCCGCGACCGCTGACCCGTCTCCGACCCCTGTCCAACCCTTCTCCGACCCCTCGCCGGCCCCGCTCTGACCTGCGGGAACCAATGGATTTCAGTCCTGGGGCACCTTTGGGCTAAGCTCTCTCTCGGTAGCGTGTCCGAGCGGCCGAAGGAGCTCGCCTCGAAAGCGAGTGTGGGGAAACTCACCGAGGGTTCAAATCCCTCCGCTACCGCTCTGATTGAAGGCCCGGTGTCGTATGACACCGGGCCTTCGTCGTATGTGCGGGCCGGTTGGACGGGGGGAGCGGCATCGGGGGGACAAGCCGCTCCCCCCGATGAGAACCGGTCCTGCCGATCCGGCGCCGCGGTCAGGGGGGAAGCTCGCGGCGCGGACCCCGCAGTGAGGACCGGTTCCACAGCCCCGCGGATTCCTGCCAGATCCGCCGGGCTCGACATCCATCCTGCTCTTCCGCCACCCTTCCGGGCATCGGCAAAAGGCCCCGACCGCCGGGCCCTTGGTCCATAAAGGATCGATCAGGTGCGGGCCAGGTGCGAGTCACGTGCGATCAGGTGCCGTCAGAAGGCGCTCGGCTAGACTCGGCGACCGCCCACGGGCGGACACAGGGGAGACACGGGGAGGGGCAGACGGATGGCACAGGCGAAGAAGATCGCGCTCTATGCGGTCGTGGTCTTTGTGCTGTACACGATCATCACGTCCCCGGCCCGGGCGGCGGAACTCGTCCAGGTAGGGTTCGAAGGCATATCGAGCGCCGCTCAAGGTGTCGGTCAGTTCATGACCGAGCTCGTGAATTAGGAGACGACAGTGATCCGCCATCTGGTCCTCTTCAAGCTCAATGACGGCGTGCAGCGTGACGAGCCGCGCGTCGTCGCGGGCGTCGAAGCCTTCCGTGCCCTCGGCTCGCAGATCCCCGAGCTGAAGTTCTGGGAGTGCGACTGGAACATCACCGACCGGCCGATCGCGTACGACTTCGCCATCAACTCGGCCGTCGCGGACAAGGACGCCCTTCAGCGCTACCTGGACCACCCTGCTCACCAGGCGGGTGTGGCCCAGTGGCGCGAGTTCTCCACGTGGGTCATCGCCGACTACGAGATCGAAGGCTGACCCTACGCCTTCGCCTGTCCGGGCCCTTCGTCGACCACGACGGAGGGCCCGAATTATTACCCGCCCGCCCCACACCCAACACGTCGTTATGCGGTGCTTGCACACAGTGGACATGTCTTGTGATGCTATGACCGCTTTTGACGGATGAGTCGACCGAAGTTGACGCTAACGACGTTGACGTGAAGGGGTGGCGTGAACGTGCCGGCCAGTACAGCGCCTCAGGTCCCGCCCCAGAACGAGGCCGGGGCCCCGGACACCCCCCGGCCCCTGGACACCCCCCGAGCCGTGGACGCCCCCCGCCCTCCGGACGCTCCCCGTCCCCCGGACACCCCCCAGGCCCTGGACGGTCCCCGCCCCCTGGACACCCCCCGCCCCCGGCCCCAGAGCACCCGCGGAGCCGACACCCGCGCCCTCACCCAGGTGCTCTTCGGGCAGCTCAAGAACCTGGAGCCGGGCACCGCCGAGCACCACCGGGTGCGCGGCGCGCTCATCGAGGCCAACCTGCCCCTCGTGCGGTACGCCGCCGCCCGCTTCCGCTCCCGGAACGAGCCGATGGAGGACGTGGTCCAGGTCGGCACGATCGGCCTGATCAACGCCATCGACCGGTTCGACCCGGACCGGGGCGTGCAGTTCCCGACCTTCGCCATGCCGACCGTCGTCGGCGAGATCAAGCGCTACTTCCGCGACAACGTCCGGACGGTCCACGTCCCCCGCCGCCTCCACGAGCTGTGGGTGCAGGTCAACGGCGCCACCGAGGACCTCACCACGGCCCACGGCCGCTCCCCCACCACCGCCGAGATCGCCGAACGGCTGAAGATCGGCGAGGACGAGGTGCTCGCCTGCATCGAGGCCGGCCGCTCGTACCACGCCACCTCCCTGGAGGCGGCCCAGGAGGGCGACGGGCTGCCCGGGCTGCTCGACCGGCTCGGGTACGAGGACCCCGCGCTCGCCGGCGTCGAGCACCGCGATCTCGTACGGCACCTGCTCGTCCAGCTGCCCGAGCGCGAACAGCGGATCCTGATGCTGCGTTACTACTCGAACCTGACGCAGTCACAGATCAGCCAGGAGCTGGGCGTCTCGCAGATGCACGTGTCAAGGCTCCTCGCCCGGAGCTTCGCCCGATTGAGATCCGCAAATCGGATCGAGGCGTAACCGGAACGGGTAGACCGTTCCGGAGTAGTCCGACGGCCCCTCAAATGCCTTACACCCCTTGTTTCCTGCGGATATTCGACCCCGCTGTGTCGACAAGTCACTACAGCGTGTTGCCGACATGTGACATTCTGCTGGAAGCGCGTTTGCCGCGGCCCTGCCGCCGGTATTCAGGTGGAGGCTGCGTTCCTCAGACGGTCGTGGCCGCCACGATCGTCCGCGACCTCAAGGGGGTGGCATGTCCGCAGAACAGGGCAGCTCGAAGGTGCTCACGCTCACGCCCGTTCCCCTGCCCGCGCAGACGACGGCGCCGACCGCTGCGGAGCACACCGAGACCGCGACGGACAGCGCCGTGACGGCGGAGCACGACGAGACCCTCGTCGCCGCCCCGCCGGCGCTCGTGACGCCCGGGGCCATCGACACCCGCACCCTCTCCCGCTCCCTGTTCCTGCGCCTGCGCGCCCTCGACGAGACGGGCGCCGCCGAGGACAGCCCGGAGCGCACCTACGTCCGCGACACCCTCATCGAGCTCAACCTCCCCCTCGTGCGCTACGCGGCCGCCCGCTTCCGCTCCCGCAACGAGCCGATGGAGGACATCGTCCAGGTCGGCACCATCGGCCTGATCAAGGCGATCGACCGCTTCGACTGCGAACGCGGCGTGGAGTTCCCGACGTTCGCGATGCCGACCGTCGTCGGTGAGATCAAGCGCTTCTTCCGCGACACCTCGTGGTCCGTCCGCGTCCCGCGTCGCCTCCAGGAGCTGCGCCTCGCGCTCACCAAGGCCAGCGACGAGCTCGCGCAGAAGCTCGACCGCTCCCCGACCGTGCCCGAACTCGCCGCCGTGCTCGGGGTGTCGGAGGAGGACGTCGTCGACGGCCTCGCCGTCGGGAACGCGTACACCGCCTCCTCCCTCGACTCGCCCTCCCCCGAGGACGACGGCGGCGAGGGCTCGCTCGCCGACCGACTCGGCTACGAGGACGCGGCCCTGGAGGGCGTCGAGTACCGCGAGTCGCTCAAGCCGCTGCTCGCCAAACTCCCGCCCCGTGAGCGGCAGATCATCATGCTGCGGTTCTTCGCGAACATGACCCAGTCGCAGATCGGCGAGGAGGTCGGCATCTCGCAGATGCACGTGTCGCGACTGCTGACGCGGACGCTGGCCCAGCTGCGCGAGGGCCTGATCGCGGACTGAGCTTCGGCGAAGTTCGCTGTTCCGCTTCCTTGCTGATGCTCCGTCAGTCACACTGGCGCCATGCTCCAGAGGAAGCATCTCGGACTCGCGGCGGTCGCGCTCTGCCTCGGCGGAGCGCTGACCGCGTGCGGCGCGGGCGACGACGGCGACGGTTACGCGGCCGTGGGCACGGGCCAGGGCGGCCCGCAGGGCGCGGTGAAGCCGTCGGGCGCGGTGACGCTGGTACCCCTGGACCCGACGGGTCCGGACCTCACGTCGAGCACGTCCTCCCCGTCCCCCCGGCCGCCTGGCCCCGGCGGTACGGCTCCGAGCGGTACGGCTCCGGGGCTAGCGGGTCCGGGCGGTACGGCCCCGAGGGCGACCGCTCCGCCACCCGTACGGGCCACGCCGACCGCCCCGCCGCGTACCCCGGGGGCGCCGGCCACATCAGCGACGACGACTCCCCCGCCGGCGACGCACGCACCGTCCCCGACCCCGACCGCGGCGCCCTCGACGAGTCCTCCGACCCCCGCCGCGCTCACCCTCTCCGCACCCGTGCTCGGCGACACCGACACGCGCTGGTGCGAGAACGTGACCGTCACCTTCCGCAACACCGGTGGCACGGCCGCCCGTTCGGGCGCGGTCACCTTCGCCACGCACGTGATCGGCGCGCTCGGCATCGACTGGGCGACCGTGAAGTCGAGCCAGCCGCTGCCCGCGCCGATCGCGGGCGGGGCGGCGAAGACCCGTACGTACACGGTCTGCGTGGAATCCTGGCGGGTGCCGCTCGGCATGCGGGTCGACACCCGCGAGGTCACGGCCGTGTGGCAGTGAGCACGTCGAGGAGCTGCTTCGCGAACTCCTCCGGGTGCTCGACGCACCCCACGTGCCCGCCCGGGAACTCCACCGTCGCGGCCCCGGTCAGCTCGGCGATCCGCCGGGCCGGACCGACCAGCGCCTCCTGACCGCCGCTGTCCCGGCCGAGGCCGAGGACCAGCCTGCCGGCGACTGCGGGGGCGGCCAGGCCGTCGAGGTCCGGGTCGGAGGAGGAGAAGGGGCAGAGGACGTGCTCCAGGAAGACGGGCATGTTGGCCGCCATGCGGGAGGCCATCGGCCGGACGGACGGCGGGAGTTCGGTCTGCCGGTCCTGCCGCGCCGGCTTCCGGCCGTCGGGCGTCTCGGCGAACCGGGCCATCGCCGGCCCGAGCCCCTGGGTGCGGTGCAGCTCCCGTACCTCGGCGAAGTGGTCGCGGTACGGAGCCGGGTCGGCGAGCAGCTCCACCAGCGGCGGCTCGTGGGCGACCACCCGGCGCAGCCGGCCCGCATGGGCGGCGAGCAGATCGAGGGCGACGATGGCGCCGGAACTGCTGCCGAAGACGTACGCGGGCTCGTGAGGGCTCACTTCGTCGAGGACCGCGAGGGCGTCCTCGCGCCACTCGGCGACCCGCTGGTCGGCGAGCGGCCCGTCGAGCGGGCTGCGGGAGAGCCCGCGCTGGTCGTACGAGACCACCGTGTACCCGGCGGCGGCGAGCAGGTCCGCCATCCCCTCGAACAGTCCGGCGTCCCCGGCCCCGCCGGGAATCAGGAGCAGCACGGGCCCGCTGCCGCGCGCCTCGTAGCGCAGGGTGGCGCCCGGCACCTTCACCGTTCCGACGTTCATGCTTTCCCCCAGTTGTCGAGCAGGTCGTGGAGGGCGTCGAGCGAGCGCGCCCAGGAGGCGGCGACGGGGCGCGGGTGCGCGAAGCCGCCGCTCAGTTCGATGTGGATGTATCCGTGGAAGGTGGCGCGGAGCAGCCGCCCGGCGTCGGTCAGTTCGGGCTCGGCGAGGCCGTAGCCGCGAAGCATGCCCTGCGTCAGCTCGACGGCCCGCTGGAAGACGGCGGTGTCGGAGACCTCGTCCAGCTCGATCCGCTGCTGGGTGGCGGCGTAACGGCCGGGGTGCGCGAGCGCGTAGTCGCGGTACGCGTCGGCGAAGGCGACCAGCGCGTCCCTGCCGGAACGGCCGGCGACGGCCGCTCCGATGGCCTCGTTCATCTCGCCGGAGGCAAGGAGGGCGAGGCGGACGCGCAGGTCACGGAGGTTCTTGATGTGCGAGTACAGACTCGCGTCCTTCACCCCGAAGCGCCGGGCGAGCGCGGAGACGGTGACCTTCTCCAGGCCGGACTCGTCGGCGAGCTCGGCGGCGGCCTGGACGAGGCGGTCGACGGTGATTCCGGCGCGGACCATACCGCCCCCCTTACTGCTTGATACCTAGGACTCCTAGGCATCAACCTAACATCCCTAGGAATGGATGTCAGCCTGATGGCGTCGCAAGAGGACGTTGGCGTCGGTCTCGGCACTCCAGTCGAACCGGGCCCGGGCGGCGGCACGGGAGGCGGCGAGTTCGGTGCAGTCGGCACAGTCCGGCACGGGCGCGGGCGGCCGGATCAACTCGTACGCCGCACTCGCCCGTTCGTTGACGGCCCGCACCCCGGCCGTGATCCGCTCGTCCCGCGTGGCCGGCCGCACCCGCCCCGGATCCGCCTGCCACTCGCGCCCGCCACCCATGGGCCGCAGCATGGCGTACGGCCCGGCCTGCCCCCGGTACTCGCCGACCTTCCGCGCCACCGGGTCGTACAGGAAGTCCCCGCGCTCCGGGCCCATGCATGCCATCTCACCGCTCCTCTCCCACCTCACCCGATCGGGCGATTACTCTCCGTGCCCCAAGCGTTGCTCAATGGGAGGTGCGGCCACAACGCTCGACGCGTGCCAAGGGCCGCTGTCACGAGGGGGGCCGGTGTGAGCCAGAGGAGCGCGAGGGCGGGCGCGGAGGCCGCCACGACGGCGGAGATGTTCGGCGAACTCCTCCGTCACTACCGGGAGTCAGCGGGCCTGACCCAGGAGGCGCTGGCACGCCAGCTGCACTGCGACCGGTCGCTCGTGGCCCGGGTGGAGGCGGCGAAACGGGTGCCGACGGACACGTTCGCGAAGGCGTGCGACGAGGTGCTGGGGACGGGCGGGGTGTTACTCAGGCTGTGGGGGCGGATCGACTGGTATCCGGAGGTGCAACATCCGGACTGGTTCGAGCGCCGGGCGGAGATGGACGCGGAGGCGGTGACCCTGCACGAGTACCAAGTCGGCGTCGTGCCCGGCCTGCTCCAGGCCCCGGAGTACGCGCACGCCCTGTTCGCCCGCGTCACGAGCGGGGAGGACCTGGAGGAGCGCCTACGTGCGAGGCTGAGCCGCCAGCAGCGCTTCCTGTCGGAGGACGGCCCGCTGTACACGGTCGTACTTGACGAGAGCTGCCTGCGGACGGTGATCGGCGGCGCCGATGTCATGCGCACCCAGTGCGCCCACCTGCTGCACGTCGGCAGGCTCCCCAACGTCTTCGTCCAGGTGGCACCGGCCCACGACGCGGAACTACATCGTCCCAACACGTCGATGTCGCTGATCAGGCTGCCCGACGGGCACGAGTGGAGCTACTCGGAATCGCTCGACAGCGGTTACTTCACCGACGATCCAGCCGCTCTGGCGCGGCATGCCCGGACCTATCATGGGCTGAGGGCCGACGCTCTGTCAGCCCGCGAATCCGCCGCGATGATCAGCGACTTGATGGAAGGGTACGGGCACCATGGAACAGCACGATCTGAGCGCGGCGATCTGGATCAAGAGCAGCTACAGCGGAGACAACGGCGGCAACTGCCTCGAAGTCGCCCCCGGATTCCCCGGCCTCGTCCCCGTACGTGACAGCAAGGCCCCTGAGGGCCCTGCTGTCGTCTTCGGGCGGGCGGCCTGGGACTCGTTCGTCCGGGGCCTGTAAGACCCTTCACGCCGCCAGGGCCAGCACCGCGACGGCCGGGGCCATGTAGATCAGCGGGAACGGGATGTGGCCGTACGCGCGGGCGCGGGCGACCGTGATGACCGCGCCTGCGAAGTAGAGGACCAGACCGATCGCGGCGGCGATCCCGATCGCCGGAACCACGTAGCCGACCAGGAGGCCGACCGCGCCCGCCAGCTTCAGGGCGCCCAGCAGGTTCCAGATCGAGCGCGGGACCCCGTACTCGGCGAGCGGCTCGACGACGAACTTGGCGCGGACGAAGATCGAGACACCGGAGAAACCGGCCATGAAGGCGGCGACGGCGGTGACGACGGTGGCGGTGGTGGACATCTCGGGCTCCTCGCTCGTGCGGCGGCGGGCGTTTCCCGCGCTCGCACTGCACTGACACCGCGTGCGACGTACGTGTGACCGCGCCGCCGACTTTTTTTGGAAGCCTTCGCGGGGCTCAGACGAGGGCGGTGACGAGAAGGGCGAAGGCGGCGACGATGACGGCGACGCGGGCGTAGTGCCAGCGGTCCCAGCGGTTCATCTGCTCCTTCCAGTCCTCCGGCCGGTTCTCGGGGGTCCACGTCTTGCCCCGGTTGTTGATGGGGACGAGCACGAGCAGCGACATGAGCACGCTCAGGATCAGCAGCCCGCCGGCGGTGACGACGAGGCCGGCGCCGTGGTCGTGCCATCCGGCGACGGCCCACACCGCGCTCAGGACGAGCGAGCCGATGTACCAGAACGGCATCAGGGCGCCGAGCATGCGACCCCCGTGGGCGCGGGCGATCTGGTCGCTGTCCTCGGGGAGCGCGTCGAAGATCCGGTTCATGACGAAGGCGACGGAGAACTCCACCCCCACCATCAGGCCGACGACCACGGTGGTGAAGACCTGAAGTGCGTTGAGCATGACGACCCCCTGGGATCTAGCGTTGCTAGCTGATGAGGCAACGCTAGTACTGCTGCCGCTCGATTGTCTAGCAGTGCTAGCATCGAGGTATGTCGGTACAGGAACGCAAGCAGCGTGAACGGGCGGACCGCGAGCGCCTCATCGTGGCGGCGGCCCGCGAACTCGCCGAGCAGCAGGGCTGGGACGCGGTCACCACCCGGCGGCTGGCCGAGCGCATCGAGTACAGCCAGCCCGTCCTCTACAGCCACTTCCGCGGCAAGCGCGAGATCATCGGGGCCGTCGCCCTTGAGGGTGCCGCCGAGCTGGCCGTCGCGCTGCGGGCCGCGACCTCGGCCGCGGACGGGCCGCGCGCCCGGGTCGCCGCGCTCGCCCGCGCGTACCTCGACTTCGCCGAGCGCAATCCGGCGGTCTACGACGCCATGTTCCAGCTCGACGGCGGCCTGGCGTTCGCACAGGAGGACACCCCGGAGCCGCTGAAGGACGCCTTCGCCGCCCTCCTTGAATGCCTGGGCGAGGTCACCGGGGAGGGCGTCCATCCGGGTGTGTTCACCGAGACGTTCTGGGCGGCCCTGCACGGGCTGGCCACTCTGGCCCGGGCGGGACGGCAGCCGGCGGAGTACACCGAGCTGAGGGTGGAGCTGCTGGTGGACCGGCTCGCCGTTCTCTGACGCGCCGTCCCGGGGGGGGCGCGCGGCCGAGGCCCCGGCCCCGCCGGTCACCCCCGATGGGGGGTTTCCAGGCCGTGACCCGGTCGTTAGGCACGGCGTACCGACCCCCGGGCGACCGCGCGTTGCCGAGAAAGGTTGTTCCCCATGAAGAAGATGAAGGTCGCCGCCGCTGTCATCGGCACCCTCGCCGTCGCCGCTGCCGCCGCCCCCGCCGCGAGCGCCGCGCCACTGCCGCTGGGTCAGCTGACGGACGGCCTCGGCGGCCTCGCCAACCACTCCGCCAAGGCGCCCGGCGCCAACGGCCCGACGACGTCGGGTCTCGGCGGCCTGGCGACGTCCGGCCTCGGCGGCCTGGGCGGCCTGCCGCTCGGCGGCTGAACGAGCGCACCCTCGGGGCCGGTGCCACATCCCGTGGCACCGGCCCCGACGTGTCTGCCGAGCCCTTCGCCGTCAGTACACGTGCAGAAGGTCAGTACAGAACGTCAGCCCAGCGCCAGCCATGCCACGCCCGCGAGGACCGCGATCGCGACGACGATGCCGACGATCAGGCCGACGCGGGGGCCGGCGGAGTGGGTGGTCGCGGCGGAGTGGCCGGTGCCGCCCGTGCGCTGCGGAGTGGTGCCCTCGTCGACGAAGGCGCGGAACATCTGGGTGCTGCCGGCGGGGTCGTAGGAGCCCTCGGGGGCCTGACCGCCCTGGCCGTACGGTGCTTGGGGGTTGTGTGCCATGGCCCGGACCCTAGCGAAGTCGCCGCCGCCGCCCCAAGCCGCGGTCGCCCACCCCGCCCCGTACCCACACCTCCCCTCCGCGCTTTGCCGATTCTTTAGGTCGCTTTGACCGATTTAGTTTGCCTGAAGCAACCATCCATATCTATGGTTGCCCTAAGCAACAAGATGGAGAGGTGTTCCGATGGACAGGCAGAGCCGGTACGAGGCCCTCGCCCGCCAGGTGAGCGCCATCGGCGCGGTCAAGCGCGGCATGGCGCGCTCCCTGCCCGCCGACTGCCCCGGCGGCTCCGCCATCGTCATGGCCCTGCTCCACCACCACGGGGACATGCGGATGAGCCGCGTCTCCGAGCTGATGGCCGTCGACATGTCGGTCAGCAGCCGGCACGTCGCCCACACCGCCGAGCGCGGCTGGGTCGAGCGCCTGCCCGACCCCGCCGACAAGCGCTCCCGCATCCTGCGCCTCACCCCCGCGGGCGAGGACAAGCTGGCCGAGCTCGACGCCCGGCTGACCGCCATGTTCGCCCACCACCTGGCCGACTGGTCCGACGACGACGTCGAACTGCTCACCACCCTGCTCGGCCGCCTCCGCGACTCCTTCGGGGACTGCCGGGCCCACGCCTGAGCCCTCCCGGCCCGGGACCTCACGGTCCGAGACTTCACCGCACACGTAAAGGAAATTCATGGCTACCACCGCACCTGCCACGGGTGCCACGGAAGGCCGGACCGACGGATCCGGCGCCGCCCCGATGACGCACCGGCAGATCATGGAGGCGCTCTCCGGGCTCCTGCTCGGCATGTTCGTCGCCATCCTGTCCTCGACGATCGTCTCCAACGCCCTCCCGCAGATCATCAGCGACCTCGGCGGCGGCCAGTCCGCCTACACCTGGGTCGTCACCGCCGCCCTCCTGGCGATGACCGCGACCACCCCGCTCTGGGGCAAGCTCGCCGACCTCTTCTCCAAGAAGCTGCTGGTCCAGATAGCCCTGGTCATCTACGTCACGGGCTCGATCGTCGCCGGTCTCTCCCAGAACACCGGCATGCTCATCGCCTGCCGCGTCGTCCAGGGCATCGGCGTCGGCGGTCTGACCGCCCTCTCCCAGATCATCCTGGCCGCCATGATCGCCCCGCGTGAGCGCGGCCGTTACAGCGGCTACCTCGGCGCCACCTTCGCCGTGGCCACCGTCGGCGGCCCGCTGCTCGGCGGCGTCATCACCGACACCGACTGGCTCGGCTGGCGCTGGTGCTTCTACGTCGGCGTGCCCTTCGCCGTCATCGCCCTGATCGTGCTGCAGAAGACCCTGAAGCTCCCGGTCGTGAAGCGCGACGTCAAGGTCGACTGGGCCGGCGCCTTCTTCATCAGCGCCGCCGTCTCCCTGCTCCTCGTCTGGGTCACCTTCGCCGGCGACAAGTACGACTGGATGTCCTGGCAGACGGCCGCCATGGTCGGCGGTTCGGTCCTGCTCGGCGCGGTCTTCGTGCTGGTGGAGTCCAAGGCGAGCGAGCCGATCATCCCGCTGCGCCTGTTCCGCAACCGCACCATCACCCTGGCCTCGCTCGCCTCGCTCTTCGTGGGCGTCGCGATGTTCGCCGGCACGGTCTTCTTCAGCCAGTACTTCCAGCTGGCCCGCGGCGAGTCGCCGACGATGTCCGGCGTGCTGACCATCCCGATGATCGGCGGCCTGTTCGTCTCCTCCACCGTCTCCGGCCAGATCATCACCAAGACCGGCCGCTGGAAGGCGTGGCTGATCAGCGGCGGCGCCCTCGCCACCGCCGGCCTGGGCCTGCTCGGCACCCTGCGCTACGACACCCCGTACTGGCACATCGCGCTCTTCATGGCGCTCCTCGGCCTCGGCCTCGGCATGATGATGCAGAACCTGGTCCTCTGCACGCAGAACCAGGTCGCCCCGTCCGACCTCGGCGTCGCCTCCTCCGTCGTCACCTTCTTCCGCTCGCTCGGCGGTGCGGTCGGTGTCTCGGCGCTCGGCGCGCTCATGGCCCACCGGGTCACCGGCTACGTCAAGGACGGCCTGACCGAGCTCGGCCCGAAGGCCGCGGCGGCCCTGGGCCAGGGCGGCGGCGGTGGCGGCATCCCGGACCTGGACAAGCTGCCCGCCCCGATCCGCACGGTCATGGAGAGCGCGTACGGGCACGGCGTCGGCGACGTCTTCCTCTACGCGGCGCCGTTCGCGCTGCTGGCCTTCCTGGTGACGCTGTTCATCAAGGAGGTCGCGCTCAAGAGCAACGCGAGCGCGACGGTCAAGGCCGACGCCGCCGTGAAGGCGGACGCCAAGGCCGGCAAGGCCGCCAAGGCCACCAAGTAAAAAGACTCCCGGCCGCGCTTCGAGCGGAGGCGCGGCCGGGTTCGGTACGGAGCGGCGGGCAGGGGACGGCCCGCCGCTCCGTCATTTCTCGTTGCGGCTGCGCTCGACCATGACCTCGATGCCCGCCACCAGCACGTCGAGCGCGTAGTCGAAGTCCCGGTCCCAGATCTCGGTGACGCTGCCGTGCGACTGGCGCTCGTCGAGGATCTCGGTCATCTCCTCAAGGGCGCCCATGAAGCTCTCGTCCTCGCGGAACGCCTTCAGCGAGTCCGTGTAGTAGTCGTCCTGCGACATCCCGGCCTGCTGCGCCACGCGGCTGAACTGGCCCTCGATCGTGCCGTAGCCGTAGACGAACTGGAAGACCGCCGACATCGCGCTCGGCTGGCGCGAGATCGGCAGTCCGGTCTCCCGGATCGCCTCCTGGATCTTCACGCCGACGGCGAGCGCGTTCGGGCCGATGTTGAGGTACTGGCCGGCGACCGCCGACATCCAGGGGTGGCGCACCAGCATCCGCCGGTAGTCGAGCGCGAGCGCCCGGATCCGCTCCCGCCAGCCGCCGGCGCCGGCCACCACGGCCAGGTCGATCTCGCCGTACACCGTGTCGATGGCGTACTCGATGATGTCGTCCTTGGTGTCCACGTACCAGTAGAGGGACATCGCGGTGACGTTCAGCTCGGTGGCGAGCCTGCGCATCGACAGCTTGGCCAGGCCCTCCTCGTCGAGCATCCGGATCGAGGTGGCGACGATCCGGTCCCGGTCGAGCCCGGCCGGGCCGCCGCCGCTGCGGGCGGCCCGGTTCTCCAGCCAGACGCTGGAACGCGCCGGGTTCTTGGCCCTGTCCGCTGCCTTCACCATGGTCGCGTTCCTCCGTCTGCTCAGTGGTTCCCGACCATGCTAGGCAGCCATCTCGTGCTGCTCCGCCCGTGCCTCGGCCCGCTCGGCCCGCTTGAGCAGGGCCGCGGCGAGCAGACCGCCGGCGAAGACGGCGACCGCGCCGACCAGCTGGCTGGTCTGGAGGCCGGTGGCGAAGGCGTCGTGGATCTGGGCGCGCTCGGCGTCGCTGCCCGCAGCGGCCAGGGCGGCCGGGAGGGAGGTCGCGGTGACGGTGACGAGCGCGGCGAAGCGGGCGTTGAGGACGGCGCCGAGGATGGCGACGCCGAGGCCGTTGCCGAACTCGGCGAGGGTGCCGTTGACGCCGGCGCCGACGCCGGCCTTCTCCGGCGGGATGGCGCTCATGATGGCGTTGGCCATGGCCGGGTTGGAAAGCGCGATGCCCGCGCCCATCAGGACCAGGCCGAGCAGCATGCCGCCGTACGAGCCGTCGGTGCCGCCGCCGAGCACGGCGATCGAGGTCAGACCGGCGGCCACGAGCGACAGGCCGAGCGCCACCGCCGGCGGCGTACCGATCTTCATGACGAGCTTCGGGCCGATGCCGGAGAGGTTGAGCACGACGATGGTGAGCGCGAGCGGCGCCATCCGCAGACCGGCCTCCAGCGGCTCGTAACCGAGCACGAACTGCAGGTGCTGGGTGAGCAGGAAGAGCGAACCGCCCATGCCGAGCATCACCAGGATCGCGCCGGCGACCGCGCCCACGAACTTCTGGTTGCGGAAGAAGTGCATGTCGAGCATCGGGTACGGGATGCGCAGCTCCCACCACGCGAAGGCACCGAGCACGGCGATGCCGATCGCGGCCGGGACGAGGACCTGCGCGGAGGTCCAGCCGTGGGTCGGGCCGGAGATGATCGCGTAGACGACCGAGGCCATGCCGATGGTGGAGAGCAGCGCGCCGAGCAGGTCCGGGCGCTCGCCCTGCGGGTTCTTCGACTCCGGGACGAGCTTGAGCACGGCGACCAGGCCGATGACCGCGACCGGGAGGTTGACGAGGAAGATCGCCCCCCACCAGAAGTGGTCGAGGATCGCGCCGCCGATCAGCGGGCCCGCGGCGAAGCCGAGGGAGCCGATGGTGGCCCAGACGGCGATGGCCTTGACCCGCTGCGAGTCGTCGAAGATCTGCATGACGACGGCGAGCGTGGTGGTCATCAACAGCGCTCCGCCGACGCCCATTCCGGCGCGCGCGGCGATCAACTGGGCGGTGGAGTCGGCGAGTCCGGCGGTGAGCGAGCCGATGCCGAAGAGCGCGAGGCCGAGGGCGAGGAGCTTCTTGCGGCCGTAGCGGTCGGCGGCGTTGCCGGCGGTGAGCAGCAGACCGGACTGCACGAGCGAGTACGCGTTGATCATCCACTGGATGTCGCTGGTGGACGCGTGGAGTTCGGCGGTGAGGGACGGGATGGCGACGCTGAGCACGGTGTTGTCGAGCAGCACGGTCAGCTGGGCCAGGCAGATGACGCCGAGGATCAGCCAGCGCTGCGGGTGGCCGCCGGTGGCGGCCGGTTCGTTCGCGGCGGTCGACGCCGTCATGGCAACTCCTTATACGGTGTACGAGGCGAGTTCTCGTACACCGTATAGGAGCTCTCTTACGCTGTATAGGGGTTTTTTCTCGCGGGCTACTTCCTGCTGGTCAGGTCGTAGAAGGTGGCGCTGCCGACGGTGACCTTCTCGAAGGTGGACTCGACCCAGGAGCTGATCGCGCTCCCGCCGCCCATGCCGCCGCCGAAACCGCCGCCCGACGCGATGAAGTAGTGGATCCGCCCCTCCGCCACGTACTGCTTGAACTGCGCGAGGGTCGGTGACGGGTCGCTGCCGTTGAAGCCGCCGATCGCCATCACCGGCTTCTCGGTGGCCAGTTGATAGCCGGCGGCGTTCTGCGAGCCGACGGCGGCGGCGACCCAGGTGTAGGAGTCGGCGTCGGCGAGCAGCTTCCGCTTGGCCTCGGTGCCGACGGTCGGGCCGTTGAGGAGACCGCCGATTCCGCCGGGGCCGCCCTGGTTCTCGCCGCCGGGACCGCCGGGGGCGCCTCCGGGCACACCGCCGGGCCCGCCGGGCGTGCCTCCGGGCGCGCCGCCGGGCACGCCGGGAGCCTGACCGCCCGCCGGGGGCTGCCCCATGCCCTGACCGCCGCCCGGCCCCGGCCCGTACAGGACGAGCATCCGGCCGTTGCCAGGCATCCTCTGCCCGCCGGGGCCGCGCATCCCGCCCGGGCCCGCCGTCACGATCGAGCCCTGGTGGCCCTCGCCGAGCGTGCTGAGGGTGTACGCGAACGGGCCCGCGAGTCCGGCCGCGACGGCGAGTCCCGCCGCCGCGAGGCCGAGCCGACGGTCGGTCCGGCCCGCGAAGAGCAGCCCGACAGCGGCCAGAGCACCGGCCACGAGCACCGGCCAGCGCAGCCACGGCTGCCAGTCGGGCGTACGGCCGAGGAGCAGCCAGCCCCACACCGCCGTCACCGCGACCGTCGCCGCCAGGGTCGCGGAGGCGAGGAAGCGGCCCCGTTCCTCCCACAGCACCGCCGCGCCCATGCCGATGAGGGCGGCGAGGTACGGGGCCATGGCCACCGTGTAGTACTCGTGGAAGATGCCGGCCATGAAGCTGAACACGCCCGTCGTGAGCAGCAGCGAGCCGCCCCACACCAGGAACGCCGAGCGGGCCGTGTCCGTGCGCGCCGCCCGCCAGGTCACCACGAGCCCGGCGACGAGGAGGATCAGCGCGGCCGGGAGCAGCCAGGAGATCTGGCCGCCGAGCTGCTCGTTGAACACGCGCCCGAGGCCCGTCTCGCCCCAGCCGCCGCCCATGCCGCCGCCACGCCCGGGCAGCTCCATGCCGGCCGGCAGGTCGACCGTCATCCGGCCCGGGCCGCCCTTGCCGCCGCCGCCCACGCTGCCGACCTCGTCGCCGTTGAGCCGGCCGAGTCCGTTGTAGCCGAAGGTGAGCTCCAGGAAGCTGTTCTTCTGCGAGCCCCCGATGTACGGGCGGGAGGACGCCGGCCACAGTTCGACCAGGGCCACCCACCAGCCCGCCGAACCGAGGAGCGCGAGCCCGCCCAGGCCGAGCCGCCCGAGCCGCCGCGCCAGGCCGCCCGGCGCGCACACCACGTACACCAGCGCGAGCGCCGGCAGGATCAGGAACGCCTGCAGGGTCTTGGCGAGGAACGCGAACCCGAGCGCCACCCCGGCCCACACCAGCCACCGCCCCGCGCCCTCGTCCAGCTCCAGGGCGCGCAGGACGCAGTAGACGGCGACGGTCATCAGGAGCGCGAGCAGCGCGTCCGGGTTGTTGAAGCGGAACATCAGCGCGGCGACCGGAGTGAGCGCGAGGACCGCGCCCGCGAGCAGGCCGGCGCCCGCGCCGAAACGGCGGCGGACCGCCGCGTACAGGACGGCGACCGTGGCGACGCCCATCAGCACCTCGGGCACGAGGATCTGCCAGGAGCCGAGCCCGAAGAGCCGCACGGACAGGGCCATCGGCCAGAGCGCGGCCGGCGGCTTGTCGACGGTGATGGCGTTGGCCGCGTCGAGCGAGCCGAAGAAGAACGCCTTCCAGCTCTGGCTGCCGGCCTGGACGGCCGCGGAGTAGAAGGAGTTGGCGTAGCCGCCGGCGCTCAGGTTCCACAGGTAGAGGGCGGCGGTGGCGAGGAGCAGGCCCAGGAAGGCGGGCCGCACCCAGGGCGCGTCCTCGGGCCGCCCGCGCCAGAGGCGGCGGAGCCGTGCGTTCGGCGGATTCATCGAGTCGTCCTGTTCTGGTTCTGGGAACGCTCCGGGGCCGGGAAGACCCAGAGGCGGAAGAGGAGGAAGCGCACGACGGTCGCGGCGAGGTTGGCGACGATCAGCACGGCGAGTTCGGTCGAGTGCGCCGGGTCGCCGGTCGCCGCGTCCAGGGCGAGGAGCGAGCCGCTGGTCAGGGCGAGGCCGATGCCGAAGACGACGAGGCCCTGCGCCTGGTGGCGGGCGGCGCGCTCCCGGCCGCGGACGCCGAAGGTGAGGCGACGGTTGGCGGCCGTGTTGGCGACGGCGGACACGAGGAGGGCGGCGGCGTTGGCGAGCTGGGGGCCGGCGCCGAGCCGGAAGAGGGAGTAGAGGCCCAGGTAGAAGAGCGTGGAGAGGGCGCCGATCACACAGAAGCCGACCAGCTGGCGGGCGAGACCGCCCGGCACGCCGGTCAGTTCGCGGTCGCGCGGGTCGTCGCCGAACGGCCGGGCCAGCCGGTCGAGCGGCAGCGACCCGGTCGCGAGCGCCCGCCCCACCCGCAGCACGCCCTTCAGGTCCTCGGCGGCGGTACGGACGATGTGCACGGTCGAGTCCGGGTCGTCGACCCAGTCGACCGGCACCTCGTGGATCCGCAGCCCGGCCCGCTCGGCGAGCACCAGCATCTCGGTGTCGAAGAACCACCCCGAGTCCTCGACCATCGGCAGCAGCCGCTCGGCCACCTCCCGCCGGATCGCCTTGAAGCCGCACTGGGCGTCCGAGAAACGGGCGGCGAGCGAGCCGCGCAGGATCAGGTTGTAGGCGCGGGAGACGAACTCCCGCTTCGGCCCGCGCACGACCCGGGAGGAGCGGGCGAGCCGCGAGCCGATCGCCAGGTCGGAGTGGCCGGAGATGAGCGGGGCGACGAGCGGGAGCAGTGCGTTGAGGTCGGTGGACAGGTCCACGTCCATGTACGCGAGGACCGGTGCGTCCGAGGCCGACCAGACCGTACGGAGCGCCCGGCCGCGGCCCTTCTCCTCCAGGCGCACGGAGCGGACGGCGTCCGGGAGGCGGGCGGCGAGCACCCGGGCCACCTCGGGGGTGGAGTCGGTGGAGGCGTTGTCGGCGACCGTGATGCGGAAGGCGTACGGGAAGGTGCGGGAGAGGTGGTCGTGGAGCCGCAGCACGCACGGCTCCAGGTCCTTCTCCTCGTTGTAGACGGGAATCACCACGTCGAGGACGGGCCGGCGGCTGGGACCGCCGGCCGCGCCCACGGGAAGGTGCTCCCGCGCGGGAAGCGTTCGCATGGTCAGAGGCTCGACGCGGCGGCTGTCACGACCGTGTGCTGAGCCTGTGGCGGGCCTGTGAGTTCAGCGCCGGCGCGGGATGCTCACGGCGAAGACGGTGCGGCCGGGCGCGCTGTCGACGGTCACCTCGCCGCCGTGGGCGAGGGTGACGGCCCGGACGATGGCCAGGCCCAGGCCCGTACTGCCGGCGCTTCCGTCGGCTCGCGACCGCGAGGCGTCGCCGCGCGCGAACCGTTCGAAGACGGAGGGCAGCAGGTCGGCCGGGATGCCCGGTCCGTCGTCCTCGACCTCCACGACCGCGTGGCCGGCGGTCTCGCGCAGCCGGGCGGTGACGGTGGTGCCGGGCGGGGTGTGGGTGCGGGCGTTGGCGAGCAGGTTGACCAGGACCTGGTGGAGCCGGGCACCGTCGGCGTGGATCTTCACCGCGGCCTCGCCCTCGGGGAGTTCGAGGCGCCAGCGGTGGTCGGGTCCGGCGGCGCGGGCGTCGGAGAGGGCGTCCACGACGAGCAGGGCGAGATCAGTGCTCTCGTACGAGAGCGGGCGTCCGTTGTCGAGCCGGGCGAGCAGCAGCAGGTCCTCCACCAGGCCCGTCATGCGGACGGCCTCGGACTCGATCCGCCCGAGCGCGTGCCGGGTGTCGGGCCCCTGCTCCTCACGACCGCGCCGGGTCAGCTCCGCGTACCCCCGGATCGAGGCCAGCGGCGTGCGCAGCTCATGGCTGGCGTCCGCGACGAACTGACGGACGCGGGTCTCGCTCCGCTGCCGGGCGTCGAGCGCCGAATGCACGTGGTCGAGCATGTGGTTGATCGCCACGCCGACCTGCCCGACCTCCGTGCGCGGATCCGCCTCGGCCTCCGGCACCCGGTGGTCGAGCGCCACCTCACCGCTGTGCAGCGGCAGCCCGGCGACCTCGGCCGCCGTCGCGGCCACCCGCCGCAGCGGCCGCAGCGCGACCCGGACGAGCACGGTCCCGGCGAGCGAGGCGGCGACGAGCCCGGCGGCGGTCACGCTCAGCTCGACGACGATCAGCGTGGAGAGGGAGTCCTGGAGTCCGGTCAGCGGGATGCCGATGAGGAAGTCGCCGTTCTTGCCGGTCCCGTAGACGACCCGGTAGTCCCCGAGGCCGCCCGGCAGCGCCACGGTGTGCGGGTCGCCGTCACGGGGTGCGGCGGCGAGCGCGGCGAGCTGGCCGGCGTCGAGCTGGTGGCGTACGTACAGCGGCCCGTACACCCCTTCCGGCGGCGCCACGGAGACGTCCGCGGACGTCACCTCCCCGTCCTCCACCCGGGCGCCGACCGTCCCGAGCGGCGCGCCGGGCCCGATGACGAAGCCCAGCGGGGCCCCGGAGCGGCCCGGCCCGAGGCTGGGACCGGGCGCGGAGGCAGGCGGCCCGGCGGCCCGGTTGGCGACCTCCTGCACCTGCCGGTCGACCTGCTCGTAGAGGTACGACCGGAACGCGATCGTCGTCACCGTCCCGATGACGGCGCAGACGACCGCGATCAGTCCGACGGCGGAGAGGACGAGCCGGGTGCGCAGCGACCAGGGCCGCCGGGGGATCAGGCGCCGGGGAGCCAGACCTTGCAGAACCGGCCGCCGGGGGAACAGGCGCCGGGCGGTCGCCGACCGGGGCCGCCGGGGGATCAGGGGCACGGCTCGCTACTCCGCCGCCTTGATCAGATAGCCGGCCCCGCGCCGGGTGTGGATCATCGGCTCGCGCCCGGCGTCGATCTTCCGCCGCAGGTAGGAGATGTAGAGCTCGACGACGTTCGCCTGGCCGCCGAAGTCGTACGACCACACCCGGTCCAGGATCTGCGCCTTGCTGAGCACCCGGCGCGGGTTGCGCATCAGATAGCGCAGCAGCTCGAACTCGGTGGCGGTGAGGTGGATCGAGTCGCCGCCCCGGGTCACCTCGTGGCTGTCCTCGTCCAGGGTGAGGTCGCCGACCGTGAGCAGCGACTCGCTGCGCGCCTGCATGGCCCCGGAGCGCCGGATGAGCCCGCGCAGCCGGGCCACCACCTCCTCCAGACTGAACGGCTTGGTGACGTAGTCGTCGCCGCCCGCCGTCAGCCCGGCGATCCGGTCCTCGACGGCGTCCTTCGCCGTCAGGAACAGCACCGGCACGTCGGGCAGCTCACGCCGCAGCCGCCCGAGGACCGACAGCCCGTCCATGTCGGGCAGCATCATGTCGAGCACGACGACGTCGGGCCGGAAGCTCCGCGCGGTCCGCAGCGCGCCGGCCCCGTCGCCCGCGCTGTGCACCTGCCAGCCCTCGTAGCGCAGGGCCATCGACAGGAGCTCGGCGAGCGACGCCTCGTCGTCCACGACGAGGACGCGGACGGTGGAGGCATCGGCGGCGGTGCGCGAGGTGGTCCGCGAGGTGGTCCGCGAGGTGGTCCGCGAGCGGGAAGTGGTCGCAGCAGTCATGCGACCAAGGTGTCCACGGCTACTGAGACGTTTCTTTCGCTTCCCTGTGAATTTCCTGAGAAAGCGAGAAGAGGCGCACGGCGTTGTCGTGGCAGACAGCCCGGAGCCAGTCGTCGCCGAAGCCGAGCCGTTCGAGGGCGTGGAGCTGGTGCCCGTACGGATAGGGGATGTTGGGGAAGTCGGTGCCGAGCAGGATCCGGTCCCCGAGGCCCTGGAGCCGTTTGTGTTCCTCCACCGGGAAGGGCGCGAGCTCTTCGGCGAAGTCGGTGAAGGCCATGGTGGTGTCGAGGTGGACGCCCTCGTACCGCTCGGCGAGGTCCAGGAACTCCCCGTACTCCGGCATGCCCATGTGCGCGACGATCAGCCGCAGGCGGGGACGGCGGGCGAGGAGCGCCGCGATCGGCGCCGGGCCGGTGTGCGCGCCGGGCGCGGGACCGGAGCCGCAGTGGATGACGACGGGTGTCCCCGTCTCTTCGAGCAGCCCCCACACGTCGTCGAGGAGCGGGTCGCCGGGGTCGAAGTCGCCGACCTGGACGTGCACCTTGAAGACGCGGGCGCCCTCGTCGAGGGCCCGGCGGACGTAGCCGGCGGCCTCGGGTTCGGGGAAGAGGGTGGCGGTGTGCAGACAGCCGGGGGTGCGGGCGGCGAAGCCGGCGGCCCACTCGTTGAGCCAGGCCGCCATGCCGGGCCGGTGCGGGTAGAGCATCGAGGTGAAGGCGATCACCCCGAACTCGCGCAGCAGCTCGACCCGGCGCTCCTCCTCCGCGCGGTAGGTGATGGGCCACGGGCGGCCGGTGAGCGGCCCGGCGGAGTCGAAGTAGGCCCACACCTTGTCGAGGACGTTCTGCGGCATGAAGTGGGTGTGGACGTCGACGAGTCCGGGCAACCCGAGGCGCCGGGCCCATGCGCGAACCTCGGCCGCGTCACTCGCGGACAAAGCTGTAGCTCCGCTCGACCTTCCCGATGTGCAGGCTGTACGCGTCGTACCACTCCGCGCGGCCGCGCCGCTGGGCGGCGGCGTGCTCCGCGTTCTGCCGCCAGGCCGTGAGGCCCGCCTCGTCGCGGAAGTAGGCGACGGTGATGCCGATGCCGCCGGGCGTGCGGGCGGACTCGTAACCGAGGAAGCCGGGGATGTCCTTGACGATCTCGTTCAGACGGGCGGCGGTCTCGGCGTAGCCCTCGGGGGCGTCGGGCCGGATCGAGGTGAAGACAGCGGTGTAGTAAGGCGGTTCGAGGCCCGCCACCAGGCTCTGGGTCATGTGATCACCCTGCGGGGGCGGGGCGGCCGGTGTCCATGGGGGCCCGGCGAAGGGATCCAAGACTTTACGGTTGAGGACTACGGGGCTTCAGGGCGTCTGGGCTTCCGGGCGTTCGGGCATCCGGACAGCCGGGCATCCGGACAGCCGGGCATTCGGGCTTCCGGGCTTCCGGGCTTCCGGAGGTCTCGGCTTCCGGGCTTCAGAACAGCGCTCCCTGGCTCTCGCCGCCGGCCAGGGGCACGGTCACGGCCTCGTCGGGGGCGGCGCGACGGAGGTCCCAGCCCGTGAGCAGCCGGGTGTCGAGGACGACGGTCCGCCCGGCGCGGTCGAGGAGGTGCAGGTCGGGCCCGGCGGCGGCGAGGAGCCGGCCGGCGACGACGCCGCCGTCGACGAGTTCGGTGACCGCGGCGGCGTACGACGTGAGGGCGTCGAGCCCGAAGAGCCGCCCGTGGTCGTGGACCTCGCAGGGCAGCACCTCCAGGGTCTCCGCCCAGGCGGGGACGCCGGTCGCCCGCCCGTACAGCTCGCCGATCTCGCGCTCCCGCTCGGCGGCCGGCGGCAGGGTGTGCCGGACGGCGCGCTTGCGGGCGTACGGCACGCGGTCGGGGACGGCGAGCGCATGGCGCAGCACCTCCTCGGTCCGCCGCGCGGCCATGAGCGGCCCGCGCCCCAGCCAGCTGAACGCGACCGCGCCCTGTTCGAGCAGCCGGGCGTCGCCGCGCTCCTCGGCGGTGATGCCGACCTTCACCATCCCGGGCCCCGACCAGGCGAGGTACACGCGGTACGGGCGCGGATCGTCGGCGATCGTGTCGGCGGCCACGGAGTGCGCCCGGTCGAGCCGCGCGCACTCGGGGCACCGCCCGCCCGTGCTGCGCCCGGACACGACGGCGGCCAGCGGACAGGCGTTGCCGCGGGCGCCGGCGCAGTGCCGCTCGCCGACGGCCCGGAAGGCGATGTCCCGCCCGTACGCGAGCGGGCTGACGCGACCGCCCGCCCAGCGCAGGGCGGGGGCGCCGTCGCGCCAGGAGACGCCCTTGCTGCGCCACACGACCATGCCGACCATGTGTCCAGTGTCGTACGCCCCACTGACAACGCGGGGGTTCAGGGCAGCACGTACAGCAGCCCACCGTCGGTGCCACCGTTTCCCGCGTACCGCATGCAGCCGCGCTCGACGAGCACGTGGACGCAGTCGCGGACCCGCTCGGCGGTGAGGCCGGTGCGGCGGGCGACCTCTTCGAGGCGGTAGCGGACGCCGCCGCGGACGAGCGCGGGGGCGAGGTAGGCGGCGACGGCGTGGACGTCGGCGCAGACGACGAGGTTGCGGGCGCGCCAGGAGTCGAGGAGCTCCTGGGAGGTGAGGGCGGGGACACCGCGCTGGGCCGGGATCGCGGGAAGCGGGATGCGTTGGAGGGACTCGGCGATCCGGTGGAGTTCCCGGCCGGCCTCGCGGAGGAGGGCGGTCTGCTCCTCGTCGAGCCGGAGGTTGCCCTCCTCCAGACGCACGAGGACGTCGAGGAGGTGCTGCGGCAGGACGAACCCGGCCGCGCGGAGGGGCGAGAGCTCAAGGCCGTACGAACCGTCGCGCTGCACCCCGGCGACGACCTCGGCGACCCAGGCCTTGAAGGGCGCGGCGCCCGGGCGGGTGGAGGCGTTGACGAGCTGGACGAGCCCTTCGAGGCAGACGACCCGGGTGGCGGCCTTCAGCCCGGCGTCATCGCCGTCGTCGCCTGTGGGCAGTTCGGCGACGGTGGTGTGGAGTGCGGGGGCGACATGGGCCCGGAGGGCCTGGCGGGCGCTGGCGTACCCGAGTTGGCGGGCCGCGTCGACGGCGGGGAACCAGTGCGTCCCGTCCGGCAGCGTGAGCCTGCGGAGCCGCGCTCCGGTGGCGGCGTACACGAAGTCGTCGACGTCGATGGCATCGGTGGCGTTCATCGGACTTCACCTCCGTCTGCACGTTAAGCCGAGGGCATATTCAACTGACATGGAAATCAGCCCGGTTCACCCGAAGGTGTGGGAGCGATCCCAAGAATCTCCTCGGCCGACCACCGCCCCACCGCCCCCGGCCGGGCCGCGAGGTAGCCGGCGATCTCGTCCGCGCTCCATGCCCCGGCCTCCCGCAACCCGGCCACGAGCTGCCGCAGATACGCCTCCGAGGGCTCCCGGTGCTCCACCTCGTCCATCGCCCACGGCGCGGTGAACGTCAGCATCGGCACCCCGTCGAGCTCCCCGGCGCACACCACCGTCTCGTACCGCCCGGTCCCGAACTCCACCCGCCCACACGACACGACCTCGCTCAGATCCAGGTCCCCGTCCTCCGCCACCTCCCGGTACATCTCCTGCGCGGCGATGTCCGAGAACTGCCCGGCGGTCAGCAGATGCGCCCGCGCCCACACGACCCCGTCCGCCCCCGGGTCGTAGAACCCGCGCCCGCCGCCCCACACCGCCGACTCGGTCGCGAAGTACACCGCCCCCGGCACCACCACCGCCCGCGACTCCCGCGGCTCGCACCGGTCCCGGCACCGCGCCAGATAGCGGCGGAGCCGCGCCCCGCACATGTTCGACCCGTAAGCGACGTACCAGACCTCGGCGACCATGCCGCCGGACGCTACCGCCTGGGACGACGGCGCTTGCGACAGCCGTAGGAGGGCGGGCGTGGCGGCCGACGGGCGGGCACGGCCCTGTCGAAGGGATCCCGGTCGCTCCCGGCGACGGCCGTCCGCCGGTCCCCGACGCGCCTTGCCAGGACGACGCTCGCCACGGCGACGACGAGGGCGCCGAAGGTGGCCACCAGGGCCCTTTTCCCCCGGCGCCAACTCCCCTCGCTCATGGGATCGAAGCTGGCCCCGCATGCGACAGTGGCCCCATGTTGCAGCCTCCTGAATCCACGCTCTTCGTCCGTGGCACCACCCCGGCCCTCATCCTCGCCGAGTCCGCCCTCCACGACGCCCTCCCGCCCTTCGCCTTCGCCCCGGACGCCGAGGTCCCGCCCCTCGACGGCTGGGGCCTGGTCCCCAAGCTCACCCTGTGCATCGTGGACGGCCCGGGGGACCTGGGCGTGATGATCCCGGCCTTCGTCGCCCCGCTCGTCGGCGACGGAGCAATCGCCGACTGGTGCGCGGACGCGGAACACGCGGGCGGCGCGCTCGTCCTCTCCACGCCCACCCTTCCCGCCCCGACAGACGTCCGCGCGGTCGCACACGACCCCGCGACCCGTGGCGGCTTCGTGCGTCTGCTCGGCTGATCCCGGTTCAGGGCGGCGGCCTCCTCACCGGCCACTGGCGGCCGCGCCGTCCGGCGCGTCCGCGGTAGCCTGCACAACGCAAAAGGCCCGGACTCTCGTCCGGGCCTCTCGACTCTGTGCACTCGGCAGGATTCGAACCTGCAACCTTCTGATCCGTAGTCAGATGCTCTATCCGTTAAGCTACGAGTGCTTGTTTTTAGTTTTTGTCTCCGTTTCCCGGCCTTTCGGCCCGCTGTCCCGGCGACAGGAAGAACATTACATGAGTCCCGGCGTCATGTGAAATCCATTGGCCGCACCCCCTCTGACCTGCGGAAACGCCCTGCACGGCGGAGTCACCCGGAGGGTCTGCGACCCGAAGCGGAAGCACCTCGGGGGCCGGAAACGAGCGGAAAGAGACCGGGGTCACACCATCGCCTCGCGAGGGCACTACGTGACTACGTGAAGAGGGCACCGCGTGAAAACGATCGAAGCCCCGGCCACAAGGGCCGGGGCTTCGATCGTTCTGCGGAGGCGGAGGGATTTGAACCCTCGATGGGCTTTAAGACCCAAACCGCATTAGCAGTGCGGCGCCATAGACCGGACTAGGCGACGCCTCCATGCACCCCGCGCGTACGCGAGTGGTGCGTGCAGATGATGACACAGACGAACCGTGCGCCACCAATCGCTTATCACCGTACTAGGCGGCGGGGGCCGAGGGCAAAGCCCTGGGCGGCCCGCGTGCCCCCCGCCCGGTCGGCGCGTCCCGGTTGCGCAACGGAGCCGGGGCGGGAGCGTTAGTGAGGGAAGAACGCCGTACGGGCACGCCCCGTCCCGCCATCCGACAGGAGTCCGCATGCTCAGCCCTCTTCTCCTCGCGACCGTCGCCGCCTCCGCCGTCGGGGTCGGGCCGCTGCCGCTGCCGCTGCTCTCGGCGCCGGCGCCGGCCACCTCGCTGACGGTGAGCATCGAGCGCAGCGGGTACGCGGAGGCGGACGGGACGTTCCGGCTGGAGTGCGGAGGGAACGAGGGGACGGCGCCGGGCGGGACGCATCCGGCGGCGGAGAACGCGTGCAAGCGGCTCGAGCAGCTGACCCGGGCGGGCGGGGACGATCCGTTCGCGGCGGTGCCGGAGGGGCAGATGTGCACGGAGCAGTACGGCGGCCCGGCCACCGCGCACATCACCGGGAACTGGCAGGGGCGGAGCGTCGACGCCCACTTCTCCCGCGCGAACGGCTGCGAGATCGACCGCTGGGAGAACCTCCGCCCCGTCCTTCCGCACGTCAAGGGCTGATCACCGAACCCGCACCCCGTGTCCCCAGGCGGAGGGCTGTCCTCCCTTAGACTCCCTCCGTGACAGGCCGGGGCCCCCGGCGGCAAGATAGGGGCCCGTCGGCCCCCGTCACAGGCACCAGGCACCACGCACCAGGCAAGGGCTGCAGGCACATGCAGGCAGTGGGTTCAGGGAGGAAGCGTCTCGTGAGCAGCAGGCCATCCCGAGGCGCTGCTCGCCTCGCCGCCATACTCGACGCGCTCCCCGACGGCCTCGTCCTCGTCAACTGCAACGGCACGGTCGTCAACGCCAACACCATCGCGCTCGGCATGTTCGAGACGCCCGGCACCGCGCTCGTCGGGCGCGGGCTGCTCGATCTGCTGCCGGAGTTCGACTCGCGGCTCATCCCCGGTTCGATGCGCCGGCCCGACCCGGCCGACGACCGGGGCCGTACCCGCCCGAGCCGGATGATCGCGCGCCGCACGGACGGCAGCGAGTTCCCGGTCGAGGTGACCAGCGCCAGCCTGGAGGACGGGCGCGAGGCGTACGACTCGTACAGCGGCTACACCGGCGACGAACTGCTCATGCTGGTCGTGCGCGACCTCACCGGCACCGTCGACACCGAGGCCGAACTCGCCCGCTCCCAGCGCCAGACGGAGATGATCCTGCGCGCCGCGTCCGAGGGCGTCGTCGGCACGGACACCGAGGGCCGCGTGGTCCTCGTGAACCCGGCCTTCGCGCAGATCCTCGGCTACCGGGCCGGCGAGCTGGGCGGCGCCGAGCTGCACCCGCTGATCCTCGCCAAGCGCCCGGACGGCACCGAGTTCCCGTACGAGGAGTCGCCGCTCGCCGACACGCTCAAGTCCGGGCGCAAGCACCGGGTCCGCGGCCAGGTGCTGTGGGCGAAGAGCGGCGACCGGGTGCCGGTCGACCTGACCACCGCGCCGGTACGGGACGGGGACCAGCTCGTCGGCGCCGTCATGACCTTCACCGACCGCAGGCCGTACGAGCAGCTGGTCGAGAAGCACGCCGTCGAGCTCGCCGACCGCGCCGAGCGGCACGCGACCGAGCTGGAGCAGCAGAAGGAGCGGTACGAGGCGCTCGCCGCCCGGCACGAGCAGCTGACCGCCGTGCTCGCCGAGTCGCTGCGCGGGCCCCTGGAGGAGCTGCGCACCGAACTCGGCACCCTCGCCGCCGACGACGCCGGGCAGCTGTGGCCCGAGGCCAACCAGGTGCTGCACCATCTGGCCGCCGGCTACACCCGGATGACCACCCTCGTCGACAACGTCCTCGGCTACCAGCGCCTCGACTCCGGCGCCGAGGAGCTGGCGAAGGCCCCCGCCCTGCTCCACGGCATCGTCACGGGCGGCATCGACGCGGCCGTCGAGCTGATCGGGCCCGGGCGGGCGCAGTTCGCCGTGCACGCGCCGCCGATCGAGGCCGAGGTGGACGCCGGGCGCCTCAGCACCGCGCTCGCGCACCTCGTCGCGGACGTGGCCGGCGTCGACGCCACCGGCAAGAGCAAGGCCACGCCGGGCGAGGCGTCCGGCGACTCCACGATCGTCGTCGCCGCCGCCCAGCGCGGTGACGTCGTACGGATCGAGGTCCGCGGCCCGTACACGGGCGGCGACCCCGTCCACCAGCCCGTCGTGCGCGGGATCGTCGCCGCGCACGGCGGTGTCGTGCAGACCCACGAGGTGCCCGGGACGGCCGGCGGCGCGTACGTCGTCGAGGTGCCGATCGGCGCCGGGCGGGGGACCGTCCCCGCGGAGCCCGAGCCCGAGCCGGAGCCCGCGAAGGAGGAGGGCTCCGAGCAGCTCGCGCTGCCCGCCCTTCCCTCGCTGCCCGCTCAGGCGTCCTCCGACGCCACCCTCGGCAGCGGCCGCCGGCGTGCCCGCCGGGCCTCCACGGACGCGTTCCTGGAGAGCCCGCTCGCTCCGGAGAACGCGCAGCCGACCGGGCGCCGCCGCGGCCGCATGGACGACACCCCGGCCGCCGGTACGCCGCACGAGCTGATCCCGGCCCAGAACACCACCGGTACGGACGCCTCTGGGACCGGGCGACGCCGTGGCCGGCCCGCCGAGGGCGCCGTCGTGACCGCCGCCGAGGGCGCGCAGGCCCGGCCGGCGCTCGGCGCGGCCGTCCCGCCGCAGGGCGTGCCCGCCGAGGCCGCGCCCGTGCCCGCCCCGGCGCACAGTTCGCCCGCCTTGGCGTGCCGGAACCAGACGCGGTCGCCGAGTCGCAGGTCGTCCGCGGCGGGGC